>JANLWJ010000022.1:0-18019 GCA_031364455.1 Actinomycetes bacterium
TGCGTCCGGCGTCGTAGCGGCCAGCGCGATGCATCAGGGGATTCCTTGCCGGAGCCTCCGGGTTCCAGCCTTGAAGGCAATACTCACGAGGGTCCAGCGTTGACATCCAGGAGGTCGTCGACGTCACCGGGCGCAGGACCCGCAGGTAGTCGCTGCGGTCGAACTTGTGCAACTCATCCGCCTGAGTGGGGGTGAGCGGCTCCCACCAGTCGTGCACGGCATCGCTAGATCGTCAGGTCAGGATGTGCCAGGCGTAGAACGCCCACCTCCCATCGGTCTTGCGGTCTCGTTTGGTCTGGTGGCGTGCCACCCGTTCTGGCGGCACGGTGAATTCTTGGAGACATGGGTGATTCCGCGGTGCGGGAAGCCGGCTCTTGCGGGGACCACCTCGTGGTGGTGCCCTTCCTGGTGGGTTTCAGGGTTGAGCTCTTGCGGCTCGCAGCGCCTTTTCGAGCCGGTCCATCGCCTGGGAAATGACGTCCTCTGTCATCGGGGTGGAGATGCTCATCTGGCCGCGCGGCGCGATGAAGACACCCTGCTTCAGAGCAGATTTGTGGATCGACGGCATGAGGGGCGAATCGATGTGGAGGATCGATCCAGCACGTCGTACTTCTGCCGGGAATCCCATCGCTGCAACGGCGTCTCGAAGCCCGGTCTCCAGAGCGTGCCCTAGATCATCGATACGCATAATCTCGGCCTCGCTCAGGAGATCCAAACTGGCCACGCCTGCTTCCATGGACAGCACGTTGCCGTTGAATGTCCCGTGATGAGCCATCGCGAGTTCCCCTCGCGGATCAAACAGGTCCATGATGTTGCGGCGACCGCCGAAGGCACCCACCGGCATTCCGCCACCGATGATCTTCCCGAGGGTGGTTAGGTCCGGTCGAAGCCCGAGCAGACCCTGACAGCCCGCAGTGGACATACGGGCAGTGATGACCTCGTCCAGCACAAGAAGTGCGCCGTGCTCATGTGCCAGCCGTTGCGCAGCCTGCAGGAACTCGACGGAGCCCTCCGTAATCGTGTGGCCGAGGACGGGCTCGAGCAGGATCGCTGCGACGTCGTTACCTTCCCTGTGCATGAGCGCTTCGAGCGCGCCGACATCGTTGTAGGGAACGCCGAGGACCAACTCGCGGACGCGTCCCGGGATTCCACGTGATGCCGACTCGCCAGGCTCAGGGAGAGCGCTGACCTGCTCCCAACCACCGTGATACGAGCCGAACGCCTGGACGATTGTGTCGCGGCCGGTGTATGCCCGTGCAGCGCGAACCCCCCACAGCACGGCCTCTGTTCCGGAGTTGGTGAAGCGGACAAGATCCATCGACGGAAATCGGGTCACGAGTCGCTCGGCTAGCTCCATTTGAGCTTCGATGGGGCTCGGGAAGACTGTGCCGCCACCGATGACGCGCATGATTCTCTCGGTGATTCGGGGGTGAGCATGTCCGTGAATCAGGGACGTGTAATTGTTCAGAAGGTCGATATAGCGGTTGCCGTCGATATCCGTGACGTAGCAACCCTCTCCCCGAGAGAGAACCACAGGGAAGGGTGGATAGTAGGTGGTTGTCCGGGTGTTCCCGCCCGGCATGCTGTGGAGCGAACGAGCAAATGCGCTCTGCGATCCCTGCAGTTCTCGCTCGGCGCTCATCGTGACTCAACATCGGCCAAGGGGGCGGGGGCGGATGTCCGCCACGGGCCAAGGCTGGCTCTGAACTCGGGCGGGCTCATGAGTGGGCGAGCTAGGAGATCCGCTAGGTCGACGGCTACCTGCACCAGTTCGGCGTTGGAGGTCGCAGCCGCATTGCGTCGAACCCGCAAGTTGTCTTCAAGCGCGACCCTGCAGTGCATGCCCCAAGCCAGCGCGACGGCGCAGTGTCGGAACTCCATGGGGAAGCCCGTCGCGGCGACGTTGACGGACCCGACTTCATTGCCGAGGATTCGATCTGTCGCTTCGCGCATCATCGCAAGTGAGCTGTACATGACGATGGACCCGCTCGCCGCACGCGCGTCCTTCTCCCAATCGTGCTCCACCGGTCGCGGTTTGGCCATCCCTCGTAGTTCATCGTGCCTAGGTTGAAGGAGGCGATATCCGGTCGCCCCGGTTCCAGGCTCCCGAAGCGCTCAGCGAGAGACATGCCGGGAGTCCCGCCTGTGGTAAATCCAATCACCACGTCGCTTTGCTCCCGGATTTCATCGGCAATTTCGGCGAACATCGCGGGCGATCCCGTGGGCTTACCGGTGCCTGCTTCCCGAGCATGAATGTGAACCGCCGCCGCGCCGGCCTGAGCCGCGCCGAGCGCAGCGGCCACGATCTCCTCCGGCCCGCACGGGATGTGCGGGCTTTGGCTCTTGAATACGTCGCCGCCTGAGACCGCGCAGGTGCTGGACACGGAGTTGTACCGGCTGGACAGTGCACGGATCATGTTTAGTCCTCCTGCTCGTTTGTTCAGTTTGACTCCATCGCCGCGATCAGACAAGAGCGGCAAGTGGACCGTGAGGAGACGTGCATCGATGCAGCCGAGGCTCACTGACGAGGGGGAACTGACTGTAAGCCTGCTAGCCCGTGCGCTTCAAACCAACATAGGAGGAGCCATGTCTGTCCAAACATCCGCAGCAATCCCAACCCAGACAAGTGCGCGAGTCTGCCTCGCCCTCGGGGTGGTCGCGGCCCTGCTGACGACAATCCTGGGATTCATCTCGCACGCTCTCGGGGCGGCTTCGCTCATCGTCGGACTCATCTCGTGGCGCCGCCAGAGCCTGTCGGCCCCCGGCGCCGCCGGACTCGCGATGGCGGCTGTGAGCATCTACGTCATTCTGCTCGAGCTTTTCGTGGTCGGCTGAACTGTGACGACCTTGGGACTCCAGTGAACGCGCTGGTCATGAGGAGTGCCGGGAGTTTCACGCATGTCCTACGGGGCCGGGACTTGCGGAATTCCTTGTGGGAACCCGGCTGGACTCTGCCGCGATCGGTTGGGATCGGGTCGGATCAATTCTCGGGGGCGGGACTCTTCGTCGGGTTAGCCCTCAAAGCTGTGTGAGCGAGGGATTTGCTAGGTCTCGGGCGCGGGTGGTGACTGCTTGACGCAGGACCCAAGGGTCGGGTCCCGAGGACCTCGCTATCTTGCCGGATCAAGAGCAGAATCCCAGCCATGTCGAACATGGATCAACACGGCAATGCTGTAGGTCCCACTGATGCCGCCGCAGTCGCTCACTACGATGCAGCGATAGACCATCTTCTACATTTCCGGTCAGCTGTGGGTGACGAGGTGGAGGCCGCCCTAGAAGTCGATCCGAACATGGCGATGGCCCAGGTGTTCAGTGCATACCTCGGTGTTCTCGGAACCGAGGCTGCGGACACCCAAGCCGCTAGGACGGCCTTTGTAAGCTGGCGGGCCGGTGCCGACGAGACAGTGTTGGGTGAACGGGAGCACCGGCACGTTGATGCCGCGCAGGCATGGCTGGACGGCAAGTTGAAAGGAGCCGGGGCCATCCTCCGTGATCTCAGCGTCGCATATCCACGCGACGTGCTGGCCCTGGCCGTTGGCCACCAAGTTGACTTCTTCTCCGGTGATGCGACCTCGCTGCGGGACAGGGTCGGTGGCGCGCTCACGGCCTGGGACGACGACGAACCTCACCGGGCGCAGCTGCTGGGCATGTACTCCTTTGGGTTGGAGGAAGCTGGCCACTACGACCGATCCGAGGACGTGGGTCTTGCCGCCGTGGCCGCCGACCCAGCCGATGTATGGGGTATCCACGCGGTGGTGCATACCTACGAGATGCAGGGTCGCTTCGACCTGGGGATCTCCTACCTCGATGAGCGTACCGACGACTGGGGCACCGGCAACTTCCTCAACGTGCACAACTGGTGGCACCGCTGCCTATTTGGGCTTGAAGTCGGCGATCGTGAGCGGGTGCTCAGGATCTACGACGCCGTTATCAACAACGACGAGTCTGCGGGCCTGGCGATGGAGATGCTCGATGCCGCTGCGCTGCTGTGGCGGCTCTACCTAGAGGGCGATGACCAAACTGAGCGATGGAGAAAACTCGCAGATTCTTGGGTGCCAGCCGTACAGACGCCCTGCTACGCGTTCAACGACATGCACGCCGTCATGTCCTACGTCGGCGCGGGTAGTTTCGACCGCGCAGAACGCTTGATCCTGGACCGAGAAAGCTGGTTGGCTACTGCTCCGGACACGGTGACTAACGTGATGATGACTCGCGAGATCGGGCTGCCGGTATGCAAGGCGATGCTCGAGTTCGGCTCGGGACACTACGACGCCGTCGTCGATGCACTGATGCCCCTGCGTTACAGGTTCAATGAGTTCGGAGGCAGCCACGCGCAACGCGACGCGATCCAGCGCACCCTGCTCGAGGCCGCCCTTCGTAGCAGCCGATCCGACCAGTCACGTCTGCTCGTCAGCGAACGCATCAACCTCAAACCGTGCAGCCCCTACAACTGGCTAAAGCAGGCGACTCTCGCCGAGCAGCTGGGCGATCTCGCGCAAGCCGCCGCGGACCGAGCCGAAGCCAGCCGGCTCGCGGTTTCTGCCTGACCCCATCTCGCGGCCGGTACCACCCACCAGATCGCTGGTCTACCTCAGCTCGCGCGGACGTTGCCCCGAACCATTAGCCAACCTAATGGCCGCATCATCGCCTGGGAGGTTCGTCACGCGGGCTGTTTAGGGTGCAGGAGGGCCTGGCTCCTAGGGGCGCCGGTACCGCGCTAACTGGCGGCAAAATCCCGCCGTTGTTGGCTGGGTGAGAAGGATGCCGGACGGTTCCCGGGTGGCCAAAGAGTGATGGTCCGCACTGAGGTCCCTTCCAGATCAGGGCAGATCGACTTCCACTCCAACCGCCGGCCCTGGTGACTTGCTGGTCAGATGCGGTTACGAGAGTTTTACGCACGACCTACGGGGGCGGGACGAGCGGAGTTCCTTGTGGGAAACCGGCTAGACCCTGCCGCGACCTGGTGCGATCGGGGCGGGCTTTGGCGCTGGTTCGGCCCCGACGGGGGTGTCAGGGAGCGAGTTCGCGGCGCTGAGTGGGCGGGTGGCCGTGGTTGAGCCAGGTGGGATGACTGGGAGCGACCGAGCGGGTCAGGCACCGGCTTGAGGTGGGGACTGTTGGACCGCACGCAGTTGCGAGGAATGGTCAGTCAGCCTGCTCGTCGCCTCCTGGGTCCTTCTTGACGGTCGCTGTCTGCACGGCAGCACCTGTGGCGCTCACGGTGACGCTGACATCAAGGGCATTCTTGGAGGTTGCGTAGAGGCTGTACTTGTTGGTCGGAAAGTGATCTAGCTCGCCGGAGTTGTCGAAGTGAGCGACCCGCGTCTCGCCTGCCGGAATTGTGAAGGACGGCGGCAGTTTCGCGTAGTAGCTCTCCGACGTGTTGGTCGTGGGATCGGCGAAGGTGTAGAAGACCTCAAAGCCGGTCAGGGTTTTGGGTCCGGCGTTTGAGAGCGCGATTTCTAGGTGATCGTCGGCCACACTTCCATCCGCACTGACGTTGTTCTCCACAAGAACAGAGTCGATCTTCAGTGTCTGCGCGTTGGCGTCATTCTTGATGGGGTTGCTTTGCACTGGCAATACCTGGGAACCGGGGGTGACGGCAGCAGTTGGGTTTGCGCCGGGGTTGCTTGTGGATCCTGTTGGGGTCGCCTCGGGGGCCGGACTGCTGCTGCAGCCGGTGAGGGTAATTCCAGCGACTGCAAGAGCCGCTCCGAAGCGGATCAGCGCGGTAGTAGTTGGGGTGACGATCATGACTTCTCTCCTTGAGGTAGTGCGGGTTGGCGACGGAATCCGCGCCACAGTCCGTAGCCGAGCGCGATCACGTAGACGAGCATCCAGACGATGTCGTGCCACTTCTCTCGGGCGAGTTGCGCGAGAGTAAAGCCTTGGTACTTGTCCTGGACGTCACTCATCGCAAAGGCGAATCGCTCGTAATGCTTGGCGAAAGACATTTCCTCGATTCCTGTTCGGATGAACTCGTAGGTACCGAAGTGCGTCAGGATTTCGGTTTCTTGGGCCTTGTCCACCGCGAGGGCTGAAAAGAGGCCGCCAGGTATCTGGTTGTCGGCGTCGAGGGTGTCGCCAATCTGGGGCAGAATCAGCACGATCAGCAGCCAGATCCCGAGACTGATCAGTAGTCCGTTGGCGGCAACCCTGGTACGTGCAGTGACCAGCGCCCCAAGGCTGTAGAAGACAAACATGTAGAGCACCGAAGCAACGCCGACTAGAGCAACCTTGAACACTTCGTAGGGGCTAGCCCAGCTGTTTCCGATGAGGCCCAGGCACAAGAGTGCGACGATGCCCGTGACAAGCACCAAGGTGCTGATGATGCCGAGCGCGCTCGCCGATCAGCGCGGTCGCGATACCGAGGCGTTGCCGCATCCCCAGGGAGTAGTCGCGGACCCGTCGGGACGCCTCCTGCCGCGTCAGGCTGACCAGCGCGAGCATCTCGTCAACGCACCCCCGCGGGAGGCCCATGAAGCGCTGGTCGACCGTCAGGATCTCTCGTCCGGTGCGACCGGCGTGCTGGGCGGACGCATCAAGGAGGACCCCGACCTCGAGTCCCGGGTTGGGTAGGTCGACATACCTACGGCCGGCAACCGTGGCGGTTCCCGATGTGGCGGTCGTCAGCCCCACGATTATTCGCAAGCTAGTGGACTTCCCGGCTCCGTTCGGGCCCAGGAACCCGGTCACGCGACCAGGCTGGGCAGTGAAGCTGACATCGTCGACTGCGGTGAAGTCACCGTAGGTTTTGTTGACGGATTCCATAGTGATCATGGGTGAGTTCCTTCAGGATTGGTGGTGGTACGCGCAGTGGACCCGGCCCTGGCGGGTCTCGCGCGTGGAGGGTCAGGCGTCGGCGTCGATGGTCTTGACCGAGAGGAGAGTGGCACCGAGGTCGCGCACCTTGGCGAGCAGGCCGTGCAGTTCGGCCTGATCGGTCACCGGGCCGCGCAGGGTGGTGGTGCCGTCGTCGTCATGGGTGAGGGTCAGGCCGAACCAGGTCGACCAGTGCTGGTCGAGATGCCCGTCGATGCGGAGTTCGTAGTTGCCGGTTGGGTGTGCTGCTGGTCGTGTGTTCATCGCGAACCGGCCAGGGCTGCACGGGCGCGAGAGCTGCGTGTCCGCTGGTCGGAGGGGCGGCGGATGAACCATTCCGCGACGGCAAGATTGATAGCCCAGCCGGCTCCCATCATGAGGTCGGTGCGGAGGACGCCGGCACCGAAGAGCGCTTCGCCGAACCCGACGGTGAACGCCTGGGTGCCGGCGCCGAGTGCTAGGGCGTAGGCCCGGGTCATCCAGGCGCGGTGCCGGGCGATGTCTCGTCTCCGGATGGCGGCGAGCCCAAGGATGATGCTGATAGCCATGGCTGACCCGAAAAGCAGCCGGAACAGATAAAGCAGGTCGCCGGTGCCTTCCTTCTGAGGGAACGTCAGCGTCATCCAGAGCGCGGAGAACGCCACCGCGAGACCGAGGACGACCAGGACCCGGCCCGCCCGTCGATGCCACCCGGGGTGACGTCGGCGTATGCCCGCGGAGAACTGGAACGCGCCGAGGAGGGCGTAACCGATGGCCGCTGCGACGTGTACGACGACCGGGGCCGGTGAGGCTGCGAAGCGGGCGTCGGTCGGGATGAGCTCCGGCCCGCCGAGGATCTCGACGAGCCGGGCGGTGCCGGCCAGGACGGGGATCGCGGCTAGCGCGACCAGGCCGACCGGCACCCAGCCGCCGGTGCGCCGAGTCATTCGGCGCCGGCCGCGGTGAGGAGAGGGGTGTCCGCAGCGCTCGGCTGTGCCGTGGCGTCGGTGCGCGCGTTGAGCCAGAGCGAGTAGCCGAGAGCGACCATGGCGACGCCGTTGGGGAAGGCCAGCAGCCGGTAGAAGGCGTCCGGCATCAGGGTGAGCGCAGCGCTGACAAGGCCACCGACGGCGAGGAGCGCGGCCGCCCAGCGGGTGAGGACGCGTGCCCGGTACAGCGCGATACCAAAGATGAGGCCGCCGGCCAGGTAGGTGATGCCGGAGACCGGGAGGACGTACTGCAGCCGACCGATGTCGCCGATGACCTTGCCTTCGGTGGCCGAGGCGAGGACGTCGTTGACGTAGGAGGGGTCGGTGCCGGCGATGGAGGGCAGGACGGACGCGGCGACGAAGGAGGTGCCCATGATGGTGAGGTAGCAGGTGCTGAGTAAGAGGTACCCGACCAGTCCCAGCACCCCGGACTGCTTCACCTGGCGTAGGTACATGCCGGTGATGCCGACCAGGGCCAGGACGGCCATCAGCACCTTCAGGGAGCTGCGGATGGCCACTTCGGTCGTGGTGATGGAGGTTGCGTCCAGGTGGGGGTGGTTGATCTGGACGCCGATGAAGATGAGTCCGGCGGCAACGGCGGCGACGCCTGCGCCCCGGGTGAGGGTGGTTGGTGTGATGGTCATGTCCGGTTCCTGTTCTAGACGGTCCGTGACGAGCGCCGCGGGGATGACTGAAACCTAGGAGTCGAAAGGGTGACCTGGCGTCACCACATGATGTGACTCACGTGGTGACAGCCGAGCCTGACGGCTGATCGCCTCGGCGACCACGCACACTGCTTACGTTGCGTGTCGAGAGGACGCCGAGCCCACGCCCGAGGTGCGCCCTGCTTCAGCGGTTGCCCGAACGGGACATGAGGCCGAGCTGGTGTGCCTTGCTCACGGCCGCGCGCCGGCTGTTGACGTCGAGCTTCGTGTAGATGTGCTTGGTATGGGTCCGGACAGTGTTCAGGGACACGAAGAGCTGTCGCGCGATGGCAGGACCGTCGAGATCTGAGCCGAGGAGGAGTAGCACCTCCAGTTCGCGTTCGCTCAACGGGTCCACCAGTGCCACGCCGGGTGCCGGTCCGGGTGCCCGTGCCGTTCGCGTGCCCACTTCGCCGGCCCCGCCGGCCGCAGTTACCGCTGCGAGCAGGTCTTGCGTGTAGCCGGACCGTGGCTGGCTGATCGCGAGCTCAGGCAGCAGCTCGGTCATAGTGGGTGCCGCGTCGACGAAGACCCGGACCCAGCCGTCCACTTCTGCGAGCTCCACGGCGTGCCCCAGTGCCTTGAGGGCCTCGCCCTGTGCGCCGCGCGCGTGGTGGGCGACGGCCCGGAGCACTTCCAGCTCGATCACCGAGCCGATGCGTTCACCGTTCGAGGCCGCTGTCACGAGACGATCAAGGAGTGCGGCAGCGTCGTGCAGCACCTCTGAGTTGCCGGTAGCGGTGTGCTCGGCGAGCAGGATTTGGGCGAGGGTGATGTGCTCGTACTCGCGAATGTATGAGAGCTCGTCGTCTGGAGCTAAGTGGTGTTGGCGGGCCCAGCTGCGTGCATAGGCGATATCTCCTTGGGCAGCCGATACGCGTGCGCGGGTCGCGTGGACCGGTTGCACGTTCGGCGAGTAGTCACCCACGTACACCCGCTCGGCCTCATCGAGAAGTACCAGCGCAGTGGACAGGTCGCCCTCTGCCGCCCGGAGCCTGGCCATCCCAACACACCACCGGTACGGGTTCTGGGCCAGCGAAGCTGCCTCCCCGAGCTCGTCGGAGCGGCGCAGGTACTCGGCCACTGCCGCGAGGTCGTTGCGATACCAGGCCATCCGGCTCAGCCCGACGAGCATGTCGGCGGTTCCACGCATGACCGCCGACCCGGTGGGGGTCTTCGCCGCTGCTAGCTCGAGCGCTTGGCGGAAGGTCTGTTCGGCGTCGCGAAGGTGGCCCAGCCTGAGCTCCATGTCGGCCATCGCGATCGAGCAGCCCAGCACGTCGGCGATGTGCCCGGCGCGGGTCAGAGCCGGGATGGCTGTGGTGTAGCTGGCGTGGGCCGAGGCAAGGTCTCCTGTGGTCCAGGACGCCAGACCGGATAGCGCTGATGCGGCACCTGTGACTTGGTCGTCACCGGCGACTGCTGTCTCGATGGCCTGCCCGGCCCTGACAATTGCACCGGCCGGGTCGCCGCCGATGAGCGCGAGCGCCGCCCGGTACATCGTGACGGTCGCGGGCATACGAAGGAGCTCGTCGCGGTCCACGACGACCAGGTCCGCAGTCGGCTTCGCCAACAACTGCTCGACGTGATCTAGGCGCAGGCCAACGTCGTCGAAATCGTTGCTGGCCATCAGGCCGCCGATGAGTGCGATGGCGAGCACCGGGCGGTCGCATAGGACTTCATGGGGCAGCTCGTGGGCCCACCGGCGCAAGAGGTCCTCGCGGCGATCACGCCCGAGAGCCCGGTAGTTCAGCTCGACGAGGTCAGCCGCCCGCTCCGCGTCGCCGCCAGCCAGCGCATGCCGGACCGCGGCCTCGGTTTGCCCGGCTTCGGCGTACCAGCTGGCCGCTCGACGATGCAGGTATGGGACGTCAGCGGGTCGTTCTTCGAGCAGGTGCGCGTGCAGGACGTCTCCGAAGAGGTGGTGGTAGCGGTACCAACTCCGATGACCGTCAAGCTGGACGAGGAACAGGTTCGCCCTGTCCAGGGCCTCGAGCATCGCTCTGCCACTTCTGCCGTCCGCGCGCTCAGGCGTGGGGCTGACCGCGTCGCACAGCGAGCCAGTGAGCCGCTCGAGGATCGAGGTGTCCAGCAGGAAGCGGCGTACTTCTTCCGGCTGCCGACCGAGGACCTCGTCGGCGAGGTAGTCAACGACGAACCGGTCGTCGCCAGCGAAACCGGCAATGAAGCTGCTGCGGTCCTCGCGGTCGCGCAGCGAGAGCGCGGCCAACTGCAGGGCGGCGACCCACCCCTCCGTGCGGACCTCGAGTGCTGCGAGGTCGGTTGGCGTGAGGTCGAGCCCGTTGATGTCGTTGAGATAGCTGGACACCTCATCACCCGTGAAACGAAGGTCGGTCGCGCGGATCTCAACGAGCTCCCCGCGGGCCCTCAGCCGCGAAAGTGGAAGCGCAGGATCGGCCCGGGTGCCGATCACCAGCCGAAGCTGCGGCGGCTGGTGATCGACGAGGAAGGTCATCCCCGCGGCGACATCGACTCCCTCGACGAGGTGGTAATCGTCGAGGACGACCGTAACTTCACCCGAGTACACGCTCAGCTCGTTCACCACGCCAGCGAGGACGGTCTCCACCGGTGCCTGCCCGGACTGCAGAAGAGTGAGGGCTGCGGTGGCCGAGCCGGGAACGGCTCGGTCGAGGGCGAGGAGGACGTAGGTCCAGAATGACGTGGCTTCGCGGTCCCGCTCATCCAGCGCGACCCAGGCAATGTGAAGGTCTTCGGTCGGCGTGGGCGGCGCGGTGCCGAACCAGGAGGCCAGCAGCGTCGTCTTACCGAAGCCCGCTGGCGCCGAGATCAGCGTCAACGGGCACTGAGAGCCGCGGTGCAGCAGATCGGCCAGTCGGGGGCGCAGCACCAGCTCGCCGCGAGGCTGGGGTAGCACGAGCTTCGTCTCCACCAGCGGATCGGCCATCAGTGCACCGACTCCGATGGTCCGGGCTGTGCGTGCGTGTGTATCCGCTCGCCGGGGCGACCGAAGATGCTGAGTACCTCGGCGGGACCGTCGCCGGTGCTGCCGAACCAGTGCGGAATCATGGTGTCGAACTCGGCGGCTTCACCGATGCCCAAGACGACATCCTGGTCGCCCATCACGAGCCGCATCTGGCCGGACAGCACGTAGAGCCACTCGAATCCGTCGTGCGTGCGCGGCTTCGGTTCCGACTGTGACGTCGGGATCACGATCTTCCACGCCTGGATCCCGCCGGGCCGAGTCAAGGACAGCACCGTGCGACCGTTCACGCACCGCGGCTTCAAACGGATACGGGGGTCGCCGACCTCCGGCGCCCCGACGAGATCGTCGATCGGCACCCGGTAGATCTGCGCGAGGGGCAGGAGCAGCTCTAGGCTCGGTCGCCGTTGCCCAGTCTCCAACCGCGACAAGGTGCTCTTGGAGATGCCGGTCAGGTGCGCAACCTCGGTGAGGGTGACACCACGCTGCTCACGCACCCGCCGCAGTCGGGGACCCACCAGGTCAAGGGCCGTCGCGATCGGCCCGCTCGGATCTGCGGGGGTAGGAATTGGGGTGTTTCGAATCGCTGCCATCACCCCATTGCACCGCGCGTTCCCGGAATCAGCAACAACCGTTGTCGCCATCGCCCTCGGCAGTCAATCTGTAGGTATGAACAAATACGACGTAG
This sequence comes from Actinomycetes bacterium, assembly GCA_031364455.1. Lineage (GTDB taxonomy): Bacteria > Actinomycetota > Actinomycetes > JAHEKZ01 > JAHEKZ01 > JAHEKZ01. The sequence goes on from JANLWJ010000022.1 coordinate 12,145, forward strand.
TGGTGGTCGGCGGAGGCGCCGCTGGACTCTCGGCAGCCCTGGTCCTCACTCGCGCCCGACGCGGCGTCGCTGTGGTTGACGCCGGTCGGCCTCGCAACGCTCCGGCGGCACGCATGCAGGGGTTTCTCGGATCCGACGGCCTACCACCGAGCGAACTGATAGCGGCCGGAAGATCGGAGGTCGCCAGCTATGAAGGTCATTTCCTGTCCGGGACCGTAGCCAGCATCATCCCGAGTGCTCAAAGCGATGCACCTACCCGTCGATCGTTCGACGTCGTCCTCGAGGATGGCTCCACGTTACGCACTCGTCGCGTCCTGGTGACGACCGGGCTGCACGACGAGATCCCGGACCTCCCCGGCGTTCGTGAGCGTTGGGGCCGCGACCTGCTGCACTGCCCGTACTGCCACGGCTACGAAGTCCGCGACCAGCCCCTCGGCGTCCTCGGCGGCGCACCAGGCGAGATCGACATGGCCGTCGCGCACGCTCACCTGATCCGGCAGTGGTCCTCCGACGTCGTCTTCTTCACCAACGGCATCACATTGACCGTCGACCAGCGCCAACTGCTCGTGGCCCGCGGTATTGGCATCGTCGACGAGCCCGTGACCCGACTGGTCGTGGAGAACGACCTGCTGACCGGTGTCGAGCTCGAGTCCGGTCATGTCGTGCAAAGGACGGCCGTGTTCGTCCGGCCCCGTTTCGTACCCAACGATGACCTGCTCGTACGTCTGGGGTGTGCCACCCACGACAACGGCTGGGTAGCCGCCGACGCGACCGGCTGCACCAGCGTGCCCGGCGTCTGGGCCGCCGGGAACGCCGTCAACCCGCGCGCCCAGGTCATCACCGCCGCAGGCGAAGGCTCGGCAGCGGCGATCGCGATCAACAACGATCTGGTCGATGAGGACCTGCCGATTGCGGTCGCGAACTTCCGCCCTCGCATCCCTGTCCAAGCGCCCGGCGACGCCCCGGACCAACTATCTGATCACCATCCACGCCCACAACACACCACCTGAGGAGCATCGCAATGTCCAACCCACAGACCGACCACCGCGCCAACCCCGTCCCGCCGCCCACCAAGCACCAGCTCGCGCTCATGATCTGGGTCGCCGTGTTCCCCACCCTGACCGTGCTCAACCTGCTGCTCGGCGACACCCTCGCCAACCTGCCGAGCGTGCTCCGCACCTTCGTCCTGGCCACCGTCGCGGTTCCGATCGTGATCTACGGCCTGATGCCGCATCTGCACAAGGTCCGCGCCCGAATCTTCATGCGCCGCGGCACCGCCTGATCCATCGCGACTGTCGCGGTGTTTAAGCCGCGACGAGGGCGTCAGAGGCGGCCAAAAGAAATCCTCCAGGCGCAGTCACGACGAGGCCGCCCCGGCACAGCGTTGGCGGTTGAGCGCCGACCAGTTGGCCCACATTCACAGATCTAGATCAATTAATAGGTGGTCCTATCCGTTCCGCCGCCTCGGCGATCGGCAGTTGCCTTCGCAGCAAAAGCTTCACCCGTGGTGAGGGTTCTGTGTCCTCCGCACGCGGGATCCACTGCACGGGAGCTCAACCGCGCGGGCGCAGAAGACCACAAGTCGATGGAGACTGTGGGAAATAGCGGTGAAATAATCCCGATAGGTATCCCGCAACTCACTTAGTGACTCTTCAACTACAAACCCCCTGCGAAGAGCCCGGGATGTCAGCGGCTAACCGGGGTACTTCAGAGTGTCCACATCCATGCTCCCGTCGTCGTTGCGCCGGACCCGACGCCGCACCCGCACCACAGGCGGGCACGCATCCAAGTCGAGATCTGCCCGAGTCAGGGCGAGGAGCTCGCCCTGACGCAGACCCGACCACGCCGCGGCCAATACCAAGACCCGGTAGCGCGGCGGCATCTCGGCCGCGACGTCCGCGACCTGCGCTGGTGTGAGGAGTCGCTCGGCAAGGTTGCGGCGCTCGACACTTGGACGTGGAGTGCCCGCGCTCGCGATTCGGCACGGCTGTTCGTCGATTAGCCCGTCTGTATGAGCGGTCACCATGGCCGCTCGAAGAAGCCGGTAAGCCTGAGCTTGACGAGTGCGCCCGTCCCGCACAGTTGCTGAGCTCGGTGCCCGACCAGCCAACGCAAGCCTGTCACGCTCGGCCGCGATGTCGGCCGCGAGCCGGCGCCCGAGTTGGTAGTGCCACACCCGAACCGTGTCCGCGCTAATGGCGCCGAGTTTGACCTTGCCGATGTCGGGGTCGATGCAGCCACGAAGCAGTCCCCGGTATAGCTCCTTCGTTGAGTCTTTCGCCCGCGGGTGCTGCTCAATCCAGCGGGCGAGGTACTCCCCCACTGTGAACGCCGGACCCGTTGACCTCCGGGGTGCCTTCCACACCCCGCGAACCATGTCCGCGTGTTGCAGATCTAGCCACACCGCCGCGTCCGTCCGCGAGGTGAATGTCGTCGGAGCCGACACATACCGGCCGTCCGGAGCGACTATCCGCGCACGGAACCGACCCGAAGGCAGTTGCTCGAGCGCACCCCACACCCGACGCTTCCGCCGCCTTCCAGACGCGATACCCGACTCACTCCTCGTGTTCGCCGCCATTCTGCACACCTCCATGGACAGGGACCGCGGCGAACCGCTAGCCCACGAGTACTCCACGGAGGTGTGCAAAATGATGGCCAACATCGAGTACCCACAGGTCAGCCGATGACCTGCTGAACCAAGACGCAACCTTCCAAGCTGGCCATGCCGGTTCGATCCCGGTCACCCGCTCCGTGTATCGCCCCAGGTCACGACCTGATGGCAACACTCGTCGCGCGGCCCGTCGTGTGCTCCTCAACATGGGACGTTTTGCCGCGACTGGCGCGGAAATCTGTCCGCAATCAACAGTGAACGGAACTCAACATCCCGATCAGCTCATCGATCTCCATTCGACCGGCTCAGGTGGACGGTCTGACCGACCCGAAACAAGATGAATCGTCCACCACCCGACATCGTGCCAGCGGCCGCCCTTGAAACCGACGCCCTCAAGAACGCCGACGGGGGTGAACCCCACACTCTCGTGCAACCGGACACTGGGTTCATTGGGAAGGGTGATGCGAGCCATCACCGAGACATGTCCGAGGGCGCGCAACTCATCGAGCAATCGGCCATACAGCAGCCCACCTACGCCTCTTCCATGATGCGACTGAGCCACGTACACCGAACAATTGACCGCCCAACGGTACGCCGGTCGGTTACTGTGCGGATAGGCGTACGCGTATCCCCGAATCCCCAACTCCGTCTCGGCGACAATCCACGGAAGCCGGGGCCGAACAGTCATTCGACGCCGCAAGTCCTCGGTCGAAGGCACTTCCAGTTCGAAAGTGATCGAGGTGTCCGTGACGTACGGGGTGTAGATCTGCAGAATCGATCCGACGTCCGCAAGTTCAGCCGGCCGAACCTCCACGTGCGCTGCTTCAGTCATCGCGCTCCCAGATTGTGCTGGTTCATTGTCATCACCGGGTTGCCCCTGGAAAGTTGCCCTTGCCCTCCTCGCAGACTACTATTCTAGTCTATGACTACCCTGCCCCTGTCTGAGGTCAAGGCGCGCCTCTCCGAGATCGCCGACGAGGTCGACCGGACGCACGATCGCGTACACGTCACTCGGAACGGCCGCGAGTATGTGGTGCTGCTCTCGGCTGAAGACCTGGAGTCCCTCGAGGCCACCATCGAGCTCTTGCGGGACGACGCCGGGATGGAACGGATTCGCGCCGCTGATGCTGCCGTCGCGACGGGCGACGTGACCACCGCGGCGGACATGGCGGCGCTCATGGACGAACGCCGGCAGCGCGAGCACCGTGACGGCTGAACCGCCGGATGACTTCCCGTACGCCGTCGTCCTCGCACCTGGGGCGCGGCGAGCACTCACCGAGACGCTTCCTTCTGCCGCGGCCTTCGCGGCGTGGGAGTTCATCAGCGGACCACTCGGTCGACGACCGCGCGTCGTAGGGGTTCCGCTCCGGGCACCTTTCGAAGGGCTGTGGCGCGCCCGCCGCGGCGAGTACCGAGTCCGCTACCGCATCGACGACGCGAACCAGCGCGTCATGGTCCTCGACATCGATCACCGCCGAGACGCCTACCGGTCCTAGCATCCGCACCCCCAGCCGGCAGCCATCCGGGCCCCGCCCTGCCCTTCGCGTGCCCTAAGTGGCTGGAAAGTGATGGATCGCGGGGGACGGCTGCGATGACGATGTCGCGTTCGTCCTTGAGGATGCCTCTCACCTACTCGACAGTCGTAGCGGCCTCGGTTGCAGGCTCGATCGTGAAGTCGGAGTCGTACTCGTTCTTGAAGTAGCGAGCCTCGTTGGCTCTCAGACCGGCCAGGGACTCCGCGAGAGGGGACGATTCAAGTCCGACGATGGACACGGTCTGGAAGTCGACAACACGCGACACGAGCACCTCCGATGAACCGACACTCTGACATCAGCAGGTTCACCCCAGAGGTCAGTACGTTGGGGGCCGAATCGACTGTCGGCGGGACCGAAGGGTGGGACCACGTGCTGGACCGGATCGCGCCGCCGCGGATGGGCAGCAGTTTTCGGTGGCTGCTCAGTGCCACGCTCTTCAGCAATGTCGGGGACGGAATCGCCCTGGCAGCTGGCCCGCTCCTGGTCGCCTCGCAAACCGACAACGCGATGCTTGTGGCCATGGCGGCGCTGCTGCAGCGGCTGCCCTGGCTGCTCCTCGGCCTCTACGCGGGGGCGCTCGCCGACCGCGTCGATCGACGGCTCATGGTCATGATCGCCGACGGACTGCGCGGCGTGGTCCTCGTCGGCCTCAGCGTTGTCATCGTCACCGGGGCGTTCAACATCGCCGCGGTCCTGGCCGCGATGCTGCTGCTCGGTGTCGCGGAGGTGTTCGTTGACACACCGTCACAGACACTGCTTCCCATGGTGGTCGACCACCGCGATCTGGGCCTCGGGAACGCCCGGTTGCAGGCTGGATTCCTCGTGGGCAACCAGGTGGTGGGTCCGCCCATCGGCGCGTTCCTCTTCGCCACGGGCATGGCCGTCCCCTTCGTCACTCAGGCCGTGCTGGTCGCACTCTCGATCCTTCTCGTCGCGCGGATCGCCACCCCCAAAGGTCCGGTGCGCGAGCTCGACGACACCCACGTCCTCAGCGACATCGTCGAGGGTGTGCGCTGGTTGGTCCGCCATGCCGCGGTCCGGACACTGGCAATCGTCATCGTCGCGTTCAACATCACCTGGGGCGCAGCTTGGGCAGTCTTGGTCTTGTACGCGCTGGACCATCTAGACATGACCGAAGTGGGGTTCGGCCTGCTCACGACGGCAGCAGCCGTCGGTGGTCTGCTCAGCACGGTCCTGTACGGCCGAATCGAGCGGCGATTTGACCTGGGAAATGTGATGCGGGTCTGCCTGCTGCTGGAGGTCGTCTCGCACCTCGGCTTCGCGCTCACCAACAGCGGGGCAGTCGCGATGGTGCTCATGTTCGTCTTCGGCGCCTACGCCTTCGTGTGGGGAGCCGTTTCCCAAACGGTGCGGCAGCGCGCAACCCCCATGGAACTTCAAGGCCGGGTCGGCAGCGTCTACATGGTCTGCGTCATCGGCGGCATCGTCATCGGGCAAGCCCTGGGCGGTTGGATAGCCGAGACCTGGGGCCTGACGGCACCGTTCTGGTTTGCCTTCGTGGGGTCGGCGCTGACGCTGGCCCTCGTGTGGCGGCAGCTGCCGGCGATTGCCCGCACTGAAGCCATCACGTGACGTGCGCGTTGGGGCATGGAGCCTCGGCTTTACCTACTGCGAGGCACCCACTCGCTCGGGCTCGGCGTCCGACTCGACCTCCGATTCCTCGGCGGAGGCCGCTCCAACGAGAACCTGTAGAACGGCCAGCACCGCA
>JANLWJ010000069.1:0-6154 GCA_031364455.1 Actinomycetes bacterium
CGCGGTCGGTCGGTTGTTGGGTGCGCCTCGGCACCGTACAAAGCGGGGTCAATATCTGGCCCACCAGCAATGACCAGCCCGTCGACCCGCTCAACAATCGACCGCACCGTCTCAGCGGTGGCACCGGGTGGAACCAACAGAACGGCCGCCTCCACCTCCTGCAGGGCGGCCACGTACTCACGGTGAATCAGCACAGCCGCTGTGTTCCAGGCACCCCACTGGGCTGGCTCTCCATAACAAGAAACCCCGATGACCGGCGACATGCGGCCTAGCATAAGGACCCGTGAACCCCAATGATGCGACGGCAGAGACCGAGCCTCGATGGCTGGCGTCGGTCCCTGCGTTCCAGGCAACAACTGGGGCACCGCTACACGCACAAATCGAGCGTTGGCTGATCGACGTGATCGGACGTGGCGACCTTGTCACCGGTGACCGACTACCGCGGGAGGGAGACCTAGCGGCGGCCCTCGGAGTCAGCCGGATGACCCTGCGGCAAGCGCTGTCGACGATGGAGACCCAGGGAACCGTCGTCCGTAAGCCTGGACGGTCAGGAGGCACTTTCGTCAGTGAGCCTCGTATCGAGTGCGACCTAACCGGCCTGGCCGGCTTCACCGAGCAGATGCGTCGGGCGAACATCAGAGCAGGGGCACGAGTGGTCTCGGCAATCACCGTCCCTGCCACCGCGGTGGTGGCCGGCGCGCTGTCGATCCCCCGCGGCGACGACGTCCACGAGATCGTCCGAGTGCGTACGGCCCGTCGTGAACCCCTTGCCCTGGAGCGTTCCTACTTCCCGGCTCAGGTCTTTCCTGACCTCCTCGCCCACCGACTCACGAGTTCGCTGTACGAGCTGCTGCGTCGGCACTACGGCCAGACGCCGTATGTCGCGTCCGAGAACCTCGAGCCGGTGATCACCGGTGCGTCCGAAGCCGAGCTACTTGGTGTCAAAGCCAACACCGCGCTCATGCTCATCGAACGCACGGCGTCGACAGCGGCAGGTCTGCCCATCGAGTACGCAAGGGACCTCTTCCGCCCCGACAAGGTGCGCATCTCGTTCCGCACCGGTCTCGGGGTGGATGTACGGCCGGCCGACGGAACACCCTGACCTGTTCCGTCTAGACCTTTTCACGGCTACGCTCCTCGCCATCACTCCATCCCCGGGGAGCCCTTGATGACCCAGGATCTGCCCGCTCGCGCCCGCGTGGTCATCATCGGCGGTGGGATCGTCGGAACGAGCGTCGCCTACCACCTGGCCGAGCTCGGCTGTACCGACGTATTGCTCATCGAGCAGGGACGCCTCTCTGGCGGCACCACCTGGCATGCCGCCGGCCTGGTCGGTCAGCTACGCGCAACAGAGAGCGGAACCCGGCTCGTGCAGTACTCCGCCTCGCTGTACGAGCGGCTCGAGCAGGAGACCGGCCTCGGCACCGGGCTCAAGCGGTGTGGGGGGGTCACAGTTGCCCGCACTCCGGACCGAATGGTGCAGCTGCAACGCACGGCAGCCACAGCAGAGGCATACGACCTGGAGTGCGAGTTGATCTCCCCCAGTCGGGCCAAGGACCTCTACCCCATCTTGGCCACCGACGATCTCATCGGTGCGATCTGGCTTCCTGGCGACTGCACAGCCAACCCGACCGACGTCACACAGTCGCTTGCCAAGGGCGCACGGAACCGCGGCGTCACCATTGCCGAGGGTGTACGCGCAGTCGGAGTCCTCACGCGCGACAGCACGGTGACCGGTGTCCAGACCGAGCATGGAGACATCGAGACTGAGGTCGTCGTCAACTGTGCCGGACAGTGGGCCAACGCGATCGCCGCCCAAGCCGGCGTCACCGTTCCCCTGCACTCGGCTGAGCACTTCTATGTCGTTACCGAGCAGATTGACGGGGTACACCGCGACCTGCCGATTCTTCGTGACCCCGACGGCTACACCTACATGAAAGAGGAAGTGGGTGGGCTGGTAGTCGGTGGCTTCGAGCCGGAGGCCAAACCATGGGTTGCGCCTGACCAGATCCCCCACCCCTTCGAGTTTCAGTTGCTAGAGGAGGACTGGGAACACTTCGAGATCCTGATGGAGAACGCACTGCTGCGGATCCCCGCACTGCGCGAGACCGGTATCAAGAAGTTCTACAACGGTCCGGAGAGCTTCACACCCGACAATCAGTTCATCCTCGGCGAAGCTCCCGAGCTGAAGAACTACTTCGTCGGCGCGGGCTTCAACTCTGTGGGTATCGCATCGGCAGGTGGAGCAGGCCGTGCTCTCGCGGAGTGGATCGTGCATGGCGAACCGACCTCAGACCTGATTGCAGTCGACATCCGACGCTTCGCACCCTTCAACACCAACCCCCAGTGGTTGCATGACCGAGTGGCCGAAGTCCTAGGCCTGCACTATGCGATCCCGTGGCCGAACCGCGAGCTGGCGACGGCGCGACCCTTCCGTCGCTCCCCCGTGCACCATTTGTTGGAAGCGCAGGGCGCAGTCTTCGGGTCGAAGATGGGATGGGAGCGAGCCAATGTCTTCGCGCCGAAGGGAGCCGAGCCGGCCCTGGACTACACCTGGGGCAAACCGAGCTGGATCGAGTGGTCCGGCATTGAGCAGCGTGCGGCACGCCAGAGCGTCGCCCTCTTCGACCAGTCCTCGTTCGGCAAGGTGCTGATCCGCGGACGCGACGCTGAAGCGCTTCTGCAGCGGGTATGCACCGCCGACGTAGACGTCCCCGTCGGTCGTGCTGTGTACACGGGGATGCTCAACAACCGTGGCGGATACGAGGCCGATGTCACCGTCACCCGGATCTCGGAGGCGGAGTACCTGCTGGTCACGGGAGCTGCCTCCGTCATCCGCGACATCGACTGGATTCGCCGTCACATCGACGCTGAAGAACGGGTAAGCGTTGTCGACGTCACCGCCCTGCATGCCGTGTTCGCCGTTATGGGCCCCCGGTCGCGTGAACTTCTCGAGACACTCTCCCGTTCCGACCTGTCCGTCGACGGCTTCCCCTTCGCAACAAGTCGCGAGATCGATCTCGGTCACGCGACAGTGCGCGCCACCCGCATCACCTACGTCGGCGAGCTCGGGTGGGAGCTCTACGTTCCCGTCGAGTTCGCTGTGGACGTCTACGAGACGCTCATCGACGCGGGTACCGCTTTCGGCCTTGTCCCAGCCGGGTACTACTCGATCAACTCCCTGCGTCTGGAGAAGGGCTACCGCGCATTTGGCACCGACCTGACCCCGGACTACACACCTCTTGACGCGGGGCTCACTTTTGCCTGCAAGCTCAAGACCAATGTCGACTTCATCGGAAGGACGGCACTCGAAAGAGCCGCTCAAGGCGGTCCGCGCAGGAGACTCGCATCAATCGTCCTCGAAGACCCCGACGTCATGATGTGGGGCGGCGAACTAGTGCTTCGTGACGGAGCGGCGGTCGGACAGGTCACCTCAGCCGCATGGGGCGAGACGTTGGGCGCCTGCGTTGCACTGGCCTACATCTGGTGCCGTGATGGTTCGGTCGTAACCACTGACTACCTGGACTCTGGACGGTATGAGGTCAACGTAGGGGGGACTGTCTGTTCGGCGACCCTGCATAGAAGAGCGCCATACGACCCGGATGGTCTGCGCATCAAGCACTAGTGGTCGGCGGCGAAGTGTCGCCCTCGAACGCCGCACGCATCCGCAGATCCTGCCGTGGGTCCGCAATGCTGCAGCAGCTGCGCGACTTGACACGGCCGGTGACCGCCCCGACAACCAGCACTACCAGGAAGGCGATGACCGCACCGCCGATCACATACTCGAGCATCTCGCCTCCTTCGGGCCGAATATCTGTCTACTGTACGCCGATGAGAACCGTTCGCGAGCCCGGGCTCAGTCGCCGCCATCGGCACCCGCTAGGACAGAGCCCCGACCTAGACCGGTGGTCGTAGCATCGATCCATGACGATGTCAGCGGCCACTCATGGTCCGACCAGTCCGCATGGCGCCTCGATGAGCGCCGGCGGACAACACCGCAGCCGCCTGCTGGTCGTCCTTGCTATCACCGTGACCGTGCTCGTCGTGGAGTTGGTCGGCGCGACGATCACCGGCAGCTTGGCACTGTTGGCTGATGCAGGCCACATGTTCACCGATGTCGCCGGAATTCTTCTGGCCGTCCTGGCCGTGACCTTCGCTAGTCGCCCCGCCACGCCTGAGCGGACGTTCGGCTACTACCGCCTGGAAATACTGGCCGCAGTCGTCAACGCAGTGATGTTGTTTGGAGTCGCGGTCTTCATATTGTGGGAGGCCTGGCAGCGCTGGGCGAGCCCCCCTGAAGTCGAGGCTGGACTGATGTTGGCTTTCGCCGCAGTCGGTCTGGTGGCCAACGTAGTCGGGCTGGCAGTGCTTTGGGGTGGCGCCAAGGAGAGCCTGAACGTCAAGGGCGCCTACCTGGAAGTTCTGGGCGATTTCCTCGGCTCGATCGCAGTCATCGGGGCCGCCGTAGTCATCGCAACCACCGGCTGGCTCCGGGCCGATGTCGCTGCCTCCGTGTTCGTCGCCTTCATGATTCTTCCGCGTACCTGGGCGTTGCTTCGTGAAGCCGTCGACGTCCTGCTCGAGGCCACGCCCAAAGGGGTCGACCTCGTCGAGGTTCGCCGGCATATTCTGGATACGCCTGGGGTTGTCGACGCCCACGACTTGCACGTCTGGGCCATCACCTCTGGACTCCCACTCCTGTCCGTACACGTCGTGGTCTCTGATGACGCACTGGCCGATGGCGGTGGAGCAGTCGTCCTGGATGCCCTCGGGACGTGCCTCTCCGATCACTTCGACGTCGAACACTGCACCTTCCAGCTCGAACCGAGCAGCCACCGCGAGCACGAACCGACAACCCACGCCTAGCTAGGCAGATCGCCCGACTCCTGACCCGCGCGGCGTACTCTGCCCGCATGGCGATGCAGCAGGTACGCGTTTCGGGGACGCCCTACGAGCGTGGGGCCTTGATCGGTCAAGCCTTTGCCCAAGCGACAGCACGGTCGGTCGCGTTCAATCGCCGCTACCTTGCAACTCACGAGGTGAACCGCAGCGACCTCGAGAAGATGCTGGTTCCTTATCTCGCTGCATCGCGCGCCGCCATGCCGCACCTGGTCGAGCAGGTGCGCGGAATGGCAGACGGGGCCGAGCAGCCGTTCCTCGACCTCTTCTTCGCGAACGCCTTCGAAGAGATGTACGGAATCATCGAGCTCGGTACGCCTGCCGGCGTCCCCATCGAGCGGTGCACCGACGTCGTCCTTCGGTCGGTAAAGAGCACGCTTCTCGGACACAACGAGCAGTGGTACGCCGGCGACGGTGGCGCGGTTGGCCTCGTTCTCGACGTGTCCGATGACGGTCCGGCGGTCCTCGCACCGGTGGTGGCGGGAACACTTCCCCTGGTCGGCATCAACGAGCTCGGTGGCGCTTTCGGGACGATGTCTTTATCGGCAACCGATGAGCGGGTTGGGATACCCCGGGCTCTGGTCGCCCGAGATCTCCTGGAAGCCCACGACACCGACGATGCGTTCGACCGCGCCAACCGGGACGGACGCGCCGGCGGCTACTCGTACCTGTGCACATTCCCTGGCGGAGCTACATGTGCGATCGAGACGACAGCCACCACTGCCGCAAGGCTCGGGGTCACCGAACACACCAACCACGCTCTCGACCCAACGGTGGCGGCGGCGTCCTGCGAACCGTCGGAGGGAAGCCGCTCCAGGTTGTCTCGTGCTCGGGCGCTCGCAGCGACTACGTCTCGGACCCTCGACGGCATGGTTGCGCTACTTGCAGACCACGCGACCTCGGGCCAGGATATCTGCGTTCATCCCGACCCTGCCGACGGTGACGAGGGGACCACCATTTTGTTCGCGATGATCTGTGAGTCAGAGACCGGGTCGATGTGGCTGGCACCAGGCCATCCCTGCACTGCCACCTTCGAGCAGTTCGGGTTCGACGAGTAGGACTGACCCGGGGAGAATCAGCTCTTGATGCGGCCGGTTTCGTAGGCCCACATGGCCAGCTCAACCCGGTTCCGGGCGCCCAACTTGTTCATCAGGGCGGTGAGGTGGGTCTTCACGGTGCTCAAGCTGATGTGGAGTTCCTGCGCGATCTCGGAGTTGGTCAGACCGCGAGCGACCGTGACCAGCACGTCCTCCTC
>JANLWJ010000083.1:0-1638 GCA_031364455.1 Actinomycetes bacterium
TGCCGGTCTCGCCGGTGATGAGAACCGTGCTCTTGGTCTCCGCGACGCGCTCGGCGCGGTGGATGATGTCGGCCATCACGCGGCTGCGGCCGATGAGGCCGTAGTGGTCGAAGTGCTCGTCCCGTTCGCCGCGGAGGTAGCGGTAGTCGCTGCGCAGCCGTTGGTGCTCCAGCGCCCGTCGCACGACCACCAGCAGTTCGTCGATCTCGAACGGCTTCTGCAGGTAGTCGAGCGCCCCCAGCTTCATCGCTTCGAGCGCGTTGCCGACGGAGGCGTGGGCGGTCATCATCAGGATCTGCGCCCGATCCCCATCAGGGGTCGAGGTCACGTACTCCCTGATCAGATCGATGCCGCCCAGCTGAGGCATGACGTTGTCGACCAGCAGCAGGTCGAAGGGGCGATCGGCGAGGAGCCGTTGGGCTTCTCGCGGGTTGGCCGTTTCGATGACCTCGTGACCGCCGTCTCGGAGCGCGCGGCCGAGTGTCTTGAGAAGTTTCTCCTCGTCGTCGACGAGCAGGATGGAAGAGTGGAATGTCATCAGGCGACCGACCTGCCTTGGCTGATGTCGAGGGGAAGCTCGATGAGGACCTCGGTGCCGCGCGCCGGCTCGCTGACGACCGAGATCGTGCCGCCGAGTCCCTCGATGATGTTCTTGGCGAGGGGAAGGCCCAGGCCCGTGCCGCCGCGTTTGGTGGTGAAGTACGGGTCGAAGACTCGAGGCAGGTCGAGGCGGTCGATGCCGCTGCCCTGGTCCGAGACGACGATGGAGACGACGTGGTCCTGTCGGCGGGTGGAGAGTGACACCGCCGCGCCCGTGCCGTCGACCGCCTGCCTGGCGTTGACGATCAGGTTCACCAGCGCCAACCGGAGACGCTCGGGGTCGGTGGTGATGAGTGGGACCGACGGGTCGACATCGACTTCGACCTGCGGGCCCGGCCCGGCTTGCGCGGCGGCCGCTGACTGGCGGCACACCTCGTTGAGGTCGGCGACGGCGAGTTCGAAGGGGATGGGCCGCGCAAAGTCGAGGACCTCGTTGACGATCCGGTTCAACCTGCCGACCTCTTCATCGATGTCGGCGGCCACCTCACGCAGTGCCTCCGCGCTGATGTCCGGCTGACGGAGTCCGTGCAGCGCGGCCTTGATGATCATCAGCGGGTTGCGGATCTCGTGCGCGATGACCGTGGAGAGACGGCCAAGCGACGACAACCGCTCACGCTGGGACATCTCGCGTTGGGCGCGGGCGACAGAGTCGGTCAGCGAGTTGAAGGTGGCCGCGAGGAGCCGCGCGTCCTCATCGTCCCACCGCTGTCCCCGGCTGAGCACGATCTTCCGCGTCAGGTCTCCCGTGGCCGCGACATCTCGCATGACACTGGTAATGGTGGCGAGCGGCTGAGTGATGGTGCGTGCCACCGCGAAGCTCAAGAGCGTCGCCAGCAGCACCGCGACGACAGCAGTGAAGGTGAGTTCAGTGTTGATCGTCTGGAGAAAGCGTAGCTGCTCCGTTCTGGATCGCATGATCAGCACCACGGGGCCGCTGCCGTCGCGCTCCCCTTCCGTCGGCGGACTCAACCGCATCGGCAGGACCGCGTACTGGTCGCTGCCGAGGGTGACGTTCCGAGGCGCCTGGTCGCGCTGCGA
>JANLWJ010000197.1:0-2349 GCA_031364455.1 Actinomycetes bacterium
CGGCACCGAAGACACTCACGCCCACGGCGCCAAGCGGGAGTTCCGCCGCAAGTCCGGCGGCTGATCGCAACTTCAACATTGTGGTAGTTGGCGGGGGCTATAGCCCCAGCCAACTACCACAATCCGGTCTAGGCGGAGACACTCTCACGCGCATCGGCTGAGTCGGTCGGTCGACCAGGAACACTGCGCCCCCGTAGACGGCAGCCGCCGTCAGCTGGATCCCCACCTTGTGGGCGGCGGCGATTGGATCAAGTCGCCGGGCGGTGGCGTCGATTCACCCCTGTGAGCCTCACCCCCAGCCCAGGTGCCCCGACACTGCAGATGCGGATCCTGGTGCTGGTCCTCGCAGGGAGCCTCCCCCTGGCCTACGCCACCTGGCAGCGCGTGCTTCCTTCGCCAGAGCGCCCCACCCAGACGGCCTCAAGCGGGCAACGCCTGATCCTGCCGACCATGAGGGTCCCGGCCGACCCCAGCTTCGAGTTCTTGCGGACCCAGCCCACCTCGACCGAACCAGTTGCCTTCGACCCATGCCGCCCCGTTCACTATGTCGTTCGCCCTGACGGAGCGCCGGCTGGCGCGCCCGAGCTGCTCCCCCAGGCGTTGGCCGACGTCTCAGCCGCGACCGGCCTGCAGTTCATCGACGACGGCGCTACCGACGAGGCGCCATCGACCGGCCGCCCCAACTACCTTCCCGACCGATATGGGGACCACTGGGCGCCGGTTCTCGTCGCCTGGAGCACCCCAGCTGAGTTCAGTGAACTCTCTGGACCGGTGATCGGGCTGGCCGGCAGCGAGCCGGTCAGCGCCGACGATGACCAACTCGCCCTGGTGTCGGGTCAGGTGGTCCTCGACGCCGATCAGATCAGCGGCCTGCTAGCCCTCAACAGTGGTCGCGCAGTGGCCGTCGCCACGATCACCCACGAACTCGGTCACCTCGTCGGCCTCGCACATGTCAACGACCAACGACAACTCATGTACCCCAGTGCACGTCCGCTGGTTGCCAGCTTCGGTCGTGGCGACCTCACCGGGCTCGCCGCCCTGGGTTTGGGTCGTTGTTTCGAGGAGCTATGAGTCCGTCGCGTTGTTGAGATCATGCAGATGCGGCGTGGGGCGCCCGGTCCAGCAGTGCAGCGACCTCCTGGGCAAACTGCTCGACAGCTTCGTAGTCGGTGTAGTCGAAGTCACGATGCACGTCGGTGTCGAGCCCTGTCGAGCCGGCGATCGACTTCAGCATGGTGCGCTTGACCAACCCGTAGTGGGTATAGAGCAGCGCTCCACCAAAGAGCCCTACCGCGTCCGGACGCCATCCAGTGACGCGCACGAGGTCGTCAACGTAACGCTCCGCCTCCACGGCACCAGCCCGGGCATCGGCCGACGCCAGGCATACCTGGAAGAAGGCCGATGGCATGCGAGTCAGCAACTCGGCGTTCCCCTTGGCCCATCGAGTCACCGCCCTGTTGTGGTGGCCCTGATGGATCGAGGACCCGACGAGGACGAGGTCGTAGCCGATCGGGCAGGTGGGGGCGTCATCAACCGAGCACGCCCTGACCAGGTGCCCTGCTGCCTCCAGCGGACGACGTAGATGGTCGACGACCACAGCCGTGTGGCCCTCGCTGGTCCCGTAGATGATCAGCACCTCAGCCATGGCCCCAGAGTCGCCCCGGCGCGCGGGCACCGGTAGGGGCGTAAGGCCCCAACCGGTGCGTACCCTCGACCCCATCGACGAGACGACGCGGCGGGCCGCCAGTGGTGAGCGGGCCAACCATCGGCCACCCAGCACGGAGAAGTGATGGCTAGGAGGAGTAGACCAATGCCATGGATGCAGCTTGGGGATGTCCTTCGTCCAGAAGGACTTGTACCACGTGCCGCTGTCCACCTCAGCGCACGAATCTGCTCCGGCAACGAGGGTGGGCTGCTCGGCGTTGCGGTCGGCCCCGCCTTCGCCGTCAACCGTTGGATCTATCTGTTCTGGACGTTCGACACGTTCTCGTCACGTCGCGTGGCCCCCAAGCAGACCCCTGTCAACGGCGTCACCCGATTCCGTCTCGGCGCCAACGATCAGGTAGTCAGCGGATCGGCCCGTGTCATCGTCGACAACATTCCCTCCCCAGCCAGCAACCACAACGCAGGTGATCTCGCGTTCGGTGCGGACGGGATGCTCCGCGTCACACCGACCGGGGACGTCCTGCCAGACAACCCGTACGTGGGCGCTGTCGATGTCGGGCAAGACACCTGGGAGGAGATCGACAAGGTCGAGTCGGGCGCCGACCCGGTTGCCCTGACATTCGACCCCAGCCGTCAGGGGCGCGCCCTCTACTACGCCGAGTACTTCTCTGGCCAGATCCGCCG
>JANLWJ010000257.1:0-20801 GCA_031364455.1 Actinomycetes bacterium
ACGACCCGTTCGCTCCGGCGAAGACACGCCCGCCGGGTGGTGGTTCGGTCATCGTGGTCGTCGCTACCGATGCGCCACTGCTGCCGCAGCAGTGTCAGGCACTCGCGCGCCGTGTTCCCCTGGGCCTGGCCCGAACGGGAACGACGGGATCGCACTTCAGCGGTGACATCTTCTTGGCGTTCTCCACCGGAAACTCCGGAGCGCTGCACGTGGGGTGGGAGGGGCGCCCCGCCGAGGGCCTACTCGATACCGCGACCTTCGTTCCGTGGGCCCACCTCGACGCGATCTATGCCGCGACGGTTCACGCGGTCGAGGAGTCAGTGATCAACGCGCTCGTGGCCGCCGAGACGATGGTGGGCCGGAACGGCTTCCGCTCGCCCGAACTCCCCCTCGACCGACTTCAGAAGCTCATCGGCTCACGCAAGTAGGACGCAATCAGCGCTTCGCGCGTAACCTGAGTCTGCGCCTGCACCAACGCGAACAACGCCTCCCGCGCCCACCGCTGCTCAGGAGATGAGAGCAACATGGCGCGCCCAGCCTGCACCGTGATCAACGCCGACGTCACGTCCTGTGCAAGCCTGGTGATCTGCATCCGCAGAGCAACCCGCTCATCAATCGCCTCATTCGGCGCGACATCATCGACCAAGGTGTACGCACGGGTGCGTATACGCTCAAACTCCTCCCGCCACCACTCGGCCAACCTCTCTGCCGTGGACCATTGCCGCTCTCCCGCCGCCGCGATGAGCGCGTTGAGCGCCGCTCGGGTGAGGCCGAACACTGGTGGTGGCGAGTTTGCAGTGCGTAGCGCATCCGCGGCCAGCCACTCACCCTTGGGCAGCACGCGCGCCACCTCGCCATCACCGACATACATCCCATCGAGCACGGCTCCCACCGTCGACGTGCCCTGCATGGCGGCTAGCGGTAGCTCCCCTGAGATCGTCAGCCCGGCACGCTCGGACGCCGGCAGCAGCATCTGCACCACGTCGCCGTCAGGACTCTCGGCCATGAGCAGCAAGACATCGGCCATGCCCCACGAGGTGATCCAGTCCAGGCGGCCGCTCACCAGCCAGCCGGCACCCTGGCGGGCGGCGGTAACCGTCGGTGAACCAGGGCGGCGCAGGTGCGCAAAGGCAACCGCACCCAACGATGCGCCGCTCACCAGTCCGGAGGCCCATCGCTCGCGCACGGCGTCGTTCTCGGACGACCGCGCCGCCTCGGCCGGTGACCGATGCTGCGTCAGGACGAACCACAGCGCACCGGACGCCCCCGCCAGCTGCTCGTGCACCTCGCGCGTCTGTGCAGGCGTCCAGCCATCGACGAGACCGGCCGAAAGGACCCCGGCCGCGGCGAGCCGGTCGACGTCGGCGCGGCGCACCCCCTCAGCCTCGAGGTGCTGCGCATCCGGCGCATACGCGCGCACCGCGTCCACCACCGCCGTCAGCTGCGCTGAGCTGCTGACCCGCGCATCGGCTCCGATCACGTCTTCGACCACCCGCTCACCGTACGGTGGGGCCGTGAGCAGCGACCGCCTCGTCCCCCACCTCGCTGGGCTCGGCACCACGATCTTCGCCGAGATGTCGGCCCTTGCGGTCTCGACGGGAGCGATCAACCTCGGGCAGGGGTTCCCCGACGTCGACGGCCCGGCATCGGTGGCTGAGGCTGCCGCTACGGCGATTCGTACTGGCCTCGGCAACCAGTACCCGCCGGGGCCCGGGGTACCTGTGCTGCGGCAGGCGATCGCTCGGCACCAGCGGCACCGGTACGCCGAGAGCCTCGACCCTGATACCCAGGTGCTCGTTACCGCAGGAGCCACCGAAGCGATCGCGGCCGCCATGTTGGCGTTCGTCGATGAAGGCGACGAGGTCATCGCACTCGAACCGTTCTACGACTCGTACCGCGCGACGATCGCGATGGCACGTGGTCGCTGCGTTCCCGTTCGTCTCGACCCACCTGAGTTCCGTCTCGACGAAAACCGGCTGCGCAGGGCGGTCACCGACCGGACGAAGGTGATCCTGCTGAACTCACCGCACAACCCGACGGGAGCGGTACTCAGCCGTGCCGAGCTGGACGCCGTCGCACGTGTGGCGATCGAGCACGACCTCCTCGTCGTCACCGACGAGGTCTACGAGCACCTGGCCTTCGACGAGCCCCACATTCCGATCTCCAAGCTTCCGGGCATGGCAGAGCGCACGGTCTCCATCTCCAGCGCAGGCAAGACGTTCTCCTTCACCGGGTGGAAGATCGGATGGGTGACCGGGCCGGCCGAGCTGGTCGCTGCGGTGCGCACCACCAAGCAGTTCCTCACTTTCGTGAGCGGTGGTCCGTTCCAGTACGCAGTGGCGCACGCCCTCGACAACGAGATGCCATGGGTTGAAGGCCTGCGTGAGTCGATGGCCGACCGCCGTGACCTGCTGAGCGACGGCCTGGTCGAGCTCGGACTGACTACCTATCGCCCTCGCGGCACCTACTTCGTCACCACCGACGTCCGCTCCGTCGGTTGGGACGACGCGCTTGTCTTCTGCCGAGCGCTACCCGAACGCGCCGGAGTTGTTACTGTGCCGTGCTCGGTCTTCTATGCAGATCCCGGTCCGGCAGAACGAGCACTTGTGCGGTGGACGTTCAGCAAGCAGGAGGACGTGCTACGGGATGCGCTCATGCGTCTGGGGTCGGCGGATCTTACGTCCCAGACGTAGCGGGAAGACTGTTACTCGACGTCTCGCTCGGCTTCGTCCATCGCCCTGTTGCTGAGGATCGGCATCAACAGGAGTGGAGTCATCGACACGATCGCCGCGGTCACGAAAAGAGTTGGCAGGCCGAACGCATCGGCACACTCGGTGGGCTTGGGGGGTGTTAGAACCACTTGGCGTAGAGCAGCTCCTCCGGAGTGATCACGCGCCCCTCAGGTGGGATGCCGTGGAACTGCTCGCCGATCGCCTTGGCCCACTTCGACCCACGGGCGAGCAGCTCACGGCTGTCGGTCTGCATCCGGTCGCGGGTGACCAGGATGCCGAGATCGGCGCCGGGGTACCGGTACTCGCCCTCGCCATACACCTGCATGTAGTAGGCCTCGGCATCGTCACTGACGTTGTGCCAGTCGGTCTCCTCGTGCACGTAGGAGATCTTGCCGTCGTCGCCCATGCGCCACAGCCCGCTACGCGGAGCCGCCGTGATCAGCTCGACGTCGTCGGTCACCTGCTTCAGGACCAACTGCGTCCACCGGTCGAAGTCGCGCCAACGCTGCTGCACGGCATCGATGTCGATCTCCCAGTCGACGTCGGAGAACTCGAGCATGTGGAAGAGGAAGAGCGGTATGCCGCCGTAGCGCGACGTGATCAGGTTGGTGAGCGGAGACGCCCCGGAGATGCGTGGGTTGATCTCACCGAGGTAGACGCTGCCATCGTCGTCGTCGACCAGGAAGTCGAGGCAGAAGACGCCCTTGTAGCCGACCTCGTAGAGCCGATCGCCGAGCTTGCGCGCCATCCGGCCGATCTGCTTGCGGACATCCTCGGTGAAGACACCGGGAAAGACGTCGTTGCCACACCAGCCCCCGCGGTAGGGCGTCAGCTCGGGAAAGCCGGTGATGTCTGTCTGGATCGGCCCAACGAGCGTCCCGTGCCGTGTCGCGCAGGCCTCGACCGTGCCAGGGAAGTGATTGATCCGCTTCATCACCTTGAGCTCGGTGTCGGTGAGCACCTCCTCGTTCTCGAGGAAGTCGTCCTCGTTGGAGATAAAGAACGTGGTACGCCCGGAGTCTCCGTACGGCGTCTGCACGACGAGGTCGTCCCCCAGGTCGGCGCTCTTGGCCAGCTTGCGCAGCTTCTTGTAGGTATCAGCCTTGCCCATGACGTTGGGGACGCTGGCGACGCCTGCCTCGTTGCCGAGCTGGGTCGTGACGATCTTGGAGTCGATCTTCTCGCGCAGCTCACGGGGCGGTAGTGCAATCTCCAGCCCCAGTTGATGCGCGAAGTCTTCGGTCTCTTCGTCGAACATGACAAACAGCGCCTTGCCCGGCCCGTTCTTCTTGATGAAGTCAATGACCTCTTTGTTGCCTAAGAGATACGAGTTCACCGACTCGAACGACTCGAAGTCGCGTGGCCCTGCGTGCGCTGGCGAGAACGACCTCGAGTGCGAGCCGTGGAAGCTGTCGAAGTACGTGATGTACCGGAACGATCCGATCCACTCATCGATGCCGAGCAGGTTGTACGAGGTCGGCGAGATGAAGTAGACCGGCGAGGTGTTCTCGCGGAAGTACTGGTAGATGTCCGACAGGCTCCGCAGCACGGGGCCTTCTGGCTTGCGCCGCGCCCGCGTTGCCTTGGCCTTCTGCGTCTTGGTCGGCTTCTTGGTCGACCCGGTTCCGACGTTGCTCATGGTCTTGTCCAGTCGCCGTGGAGCATGGCCAGCGCGCTTGTGCTTCTTGCGCTTGCCCTTCTTGTCCTTCTTCTTCTTCGCCATCCTGCCGGGACCCTATCCCTGTTCTGAAGGCGGTGACAGGCGTTCACGCGATCAGGACCGGAGGGTGTTCTGGGACGTGGTCCCCTGCCGGTTCGTAGATTGGCGGAGGTACGGCCACCTGTGACCGGCGGTGACGCACGTCCTCCTCGAAGTCGTGGAGTGACAACGACCACCGATCGTCAGGCCAGCTGAGCTCGAGCATGCGGTGGTCGGAGTCGTAGGTCGCGGTGTAGACCGTCCCCCAGGTGCTGGTAGCGGTGGAACGGTGGATCGGCGCGCTGAGGAACCGGCTGATCAAATCGGACACCCCGAGCTCTGGGGTGGCAATGGCCTCGGCCATCGCCTGTTCACGGGGAACGGTCGCGCAGAACTCGGCGTGCTCTGGCCACATCGTTGGTCCCTGCCGGTTTGCGGCAGTGATCGCCCCGCTGACGATCGGGTCGCGGTCGGGGGCGACGTAGACGATCGCACCCCGGCCGGCTGTGTCCACCAAGGCGATGTTGTAGGTCAGCTGGATCGGGATCCGCTGCAGCATCGCCACAGCATCAGGCACGGTGGTCGCGAACTCGAGCAGATAGCGGACAACCAGTCCGATGCCGAAGCCTTCGCCGACGACGGGTCGGCCCCCAAAGGCGATCGCCACCGACAGACCGTGGTCATTGACGCCGTCCAGCGCACCCCACAGGCAGTCGGTCATGGCCATCACCCGCGTGCCGTGCCACGACGATGCCAGCACCGTGTTGTCACAGAGAAGGGGCGGGTAGTCGTAGTTTCGCAGCAGCACATTGCGCTCGCGGTTGTAGGTGAGCAGCGAGCATGCGGCGAACAGGGGCGGCGGCCGCCAGTGGCTCAGGAACCTCGCCTCCAGGTCGCCACCGCCAACCGCCTCGACGAGTCGGTCGTAGGTGGGGGCCAGCTCGGGCATATAGGTGCGCAGCATCTGGGCACACTCGGCGTATCGCGGGCGCGCTGCCTCACCTTGGTTCAGATACCAGCGACGGTAAGCCGGCCAGGCGGCCGAGAAGAAGTCGAGCAGCCGTCCGTCGAAGGAGTCACCGGCGTCGATCGACCGGAAGGTCGTGTCGAGCTCGACGACCTCCGGAGAGACGTGCGGGTGATGCATCGATGTCCACCTAAGGCAGGGGCAACAGAACGTACGCCCGAGTATGAGCGATACAGAAGGAAAATCGACAGCAGACAGCGCCCAATTGAGCCACAGTGGCGACGTTCCCGCAGGTCAAACCTGGATCAGCAAATGCCGCGAATCGCCCAAGGGTAGCCATGCGGGGCCTGCCAGAGCCGCACGACTAGCATCCCCCGGGTGGAGTTGCATGAGTACGCCGAGTACGACGCCCTTGGGTTGGCCGAGCTTGTCGCCGGTGGCCAGGTCAGTCCGCGTGAGCTGGCCGCCTGCGCTGTCGCTGCGGTCGAGCGGGTCGACGGCACCCTCGGGGCAGTTGTCGAGACCTATACCGACCGGGCCGGTGGCATCGGCGACGACATCCCCGCCGAGCCCTTCCACGGCGTCCCGACCATGGTCAAGGACCTCTTTCACGGCGAGGCCGGGAAGCGGTGCGGCAACGGCAGCCGGCTCAGCGAAGACTGGGTGGTCTCACTCGACACCGCCTTCTACGACCGAATCCGCCGCAGCGGCCTGATCAACCTCGGCCGCACCACGACGTCTGAGTTCGGGATCATGGGCACCACCGAGACCCTGGCCAACGGGCTGACCTGCACCCCGTGGAGCTCTGACCACTCAGCCGGCGGCTCCAGCGGCGGGGCGGCCGCAGTCGTCGGTGCTGGGATCGTGCCGGTGGCCTCGGCCAGCGACGGGGGCGGCTCGATTCGCATCCCCGCGGCGTCCTGCGGGGTGGTGGGGCTGAAGACCTCGCGCGGACGCGTCACGTGGGGCCCCCAGATCGCTGAGGCGCTGGCCGGGTGGGCGGTGCACTTCATGGTGAGCCGCTCGGTCCGCGACACGGCCGCAATGCTGGACACCCTCGGCGGTCCCGCCTATGGCGACCCCTTTGTCATCCCCGGACCGGACCGGCCCTTCCTCGACGAGGTGGGCAGCTCCGTCGAACCGCTGCGCATCGCTTACTGGAGCACGCCGTGGTCCGGCCAGGACGCCGACCCCGAGATCGCTGCCGCCACCGAGTCGACGGCGCAGCTGCTGGAAGCGCTCGGGCACCACGTCGAGCTGGCCACACCGCAGTTCGACTGGGAACCCTTCCTGGTCGCAATGACCGACGTCTGGGCCGCCGACAACGCACACACCGTCGATGGGCTTGCCGCGTTCTTGGGCAAGACGGTGGACGCCGACACGCTGGAAGGCTCAACCCTCACTGCGGTCGAGTACGGGCGCACCATTTCGGCCGGGCGGCTGCTCGATGCCATGGGCCAGGCGAACCACCTGGCACGCATCATGGGCTGGTTCTTCGCCTCCTACGACGTGCTCCTGACTCCGACCATGGGACGTCTTCCTGCGCCGCTGAAGATGTACGACCCCACTGAGCCCGTCGAGCTGCGGCGTATGTTCGAGAAGTGGTCGCCGTGGGAGTCGTTCCTGCCGGTATTCAACGCGACCGGCCAGCCTGCGATCACCCTGCCGCTGCACATGAGCGAGAGCGGGCTGCCGATCGGCATGCAGCTCGTCGGCGGTTTCGGCCATGAATCGTTACTGCTGCGCCTGTCGGCGCAACTGGAAGAGGCTCTTCCCTGGTCCGGGCGAATCCCGCCGATCCACGTCAGCCGCTGACCCACACCCTCGCAACGTGTGAGCTCGCCGGGGCCATACCCCCAGCGGACTTTCACAGTGTTGGAGTTTCGCTAGCCGCTGAGCTGGCTCGCGACTATCGGCGGCACCTTGCCGAAGATCAGTAGTCCGGTGACCGCCAGCACCATGCCGATCACCGTTGGCGCTGCCCATGAGCCAAAGTCGCTCAGGGTGGTGACGGCCAGCTGGCCACAGCCGGCAGCCACCAGACCAGCGTATGACCACGTCATGCACTAGGCGTGCATGTTCACAGCGACCGGTGACCTACTCCCCAGGAGCATCGGGGAGACACCAGCAACGATCGTGAGCAGGCTCAGCACCGCCAGAGTGTGGAACACCCCGAACGTTGCCTCACGGTGCACCGAAAGCGCGGCGACATCAACGGCGACAAGGCAGACGACGTAAATGGAGCCGACCAGACGGTGCGGGCCGACGCCCTTCGGAAGCAACAAGACAACAGCTCCCACCACCAGTGCAGTCACCGCGGCAAGGACGTGCCCCACGGCAGCGACACCTTGCCAGTCCACGCCCATGATCAAACCATCTCCGGACAATCACCTGCCATCACCACCTGTGTCACCTACGCGGTAGACAGGAGGCTTGCTGCTGCGTCTGTCGGCACAACTGGAAGAAGCTCTGCCGTGGGCCGAACGCATTCCCCCGATCCACGTCAGCCAATGACCGCCCGGGCTCTGAGTCCAGTCGAAAGACATCGGCGTCGCTGACCCCGCCATGGACTCATCCGACGGTTACGGTCCGACGGGCGACTGCCTCACCCAAGGATCGGGGTGAGTCAACTCCTGCCGGCAGATCTCCACGTGAGCCAACAGGCCAGTACGCCCATAGCGATTACGGGCATGCTCGACCAGACCAATCAACTCCGGATCGGCCACTATGGATGCTGTTGGTTGCATGATGCCTCTCCTTGCAGACTTGGGGTCTAGGTCATTGCCGGGTGCCACCGCGTCGGCACATCGAGCACGCGACACCACTTGGATACCCACTGATATCCAACGCTCAAACCTCTGGGCGGGTTCTGGTGTGGTGGTCACAACCAGCGCCGCACCGGCTGGACGGCCTGCTCAAGCATGCGTTGACTCGCGGTTCGTGATCGCCACCGCTCCAGGTCGATCGGCCTGCTGCGCGCCAGGTCGTCGTCGTAGTGGTCATCCAACGTGGCCGTGACCGTGGGATCGAAGATCGCCAAGGCAATCTCCTCGTCATGGTTCATGCTCCGTCGGTTGAAGTTCGACGAGCCAATGACGCTGAGGGTACCGTCAACGGTCATGATCTTGGCGTGCAACATCGACGGCTGAAAGTTCCACACCTCAACACCACCGTCGACGAGGGCGGCGTACGTCGACTCCTGCGCCAGCTGGCAAACCCGCTTGTCAGCGCCGGGACCGGGAAGCAGCACCTGCACCTGCACGCCCCCGCCCGCCTTCGCGACCAGTTGGTCGACGAAGTCCTGACTCGGGGCGAAGTACGCCGTTGTAAGCCGGAGCCGCTGGGTGGCCGAGGCAATCACGACATGGAACAGCGTCTGCATGTCGTCCCAGCCGATGGACGCCGATCCCCGGACCACTTGGATCGTGGCTGAGCCAGAGCCGTCGTGCGTGGGGAACTGGTCGTGCTCGTCGAACATAGGCTGACCGGTCTCGGCCCAGTTCTTCGAGAAGCCCGCGGCAATGCCGTCTACGGCCGGACCTTCGACGCGCACGTGAGTGTCGCGCCACTCGTCGGCATTGCGGGCATTGCCCATCCACTCCTCAGCGATACCGACCCCACCCGTGAACCCGACGGTCTCATCAACGACGAGCACCTTTCGATGACAGCGGTGGTTCTGCTTGAACGGTGATTTGACCCAAGGCTTGCGGAACCACTGGACCCGGACGCCGGATCGCTCCATCCGATCGACAAGACCGGATTCGATCTTGAAACCACCAACGGCGTCGATGAGGACCCTTACTCGTACTCCTTCCTTGGCCCGCTCCGCAAGGCGATCGGCAAACTGCTGCGCAACGTCACCGGTCCAATAGACATAGGTCATGAGGTCCACCGTGCGATCGGCGGCACTGATCTCGTCAAGCATGGCGGGAAAGATCTCGTCGCCGTTGCGGTAGACCGTCACCGAGTTGCCCTCGGTGGCGGGCGTACCCAGCAGTGCCTCGAGTCGGCGACGCAGCTGCACGGCGGACGTCATGCGGACAGAGCGGCTAGGGCGGTCGGGAGATGGCGAACAAGGTTCTGGGTCACAGGCCAT
Organism: Actinomycetes bacterium; assembly: GCA_031364455.1. GTDB lineage: Bacteria > Actinomycetota > Actinomycetes > JAHEKZ01 > JAHEKZ01 > JAHEKZ01. The sequence goes on from JANLWJ010000257.1 coordinate 9,495, forward strand.
TTCTAGGGCATGCGCTTGTCTACCGCCATGCAATTCAGCAGAACAGCGACGAAGTCACGCGTGCCGGTCGCCTTGAGTCGTTACGGCTGCCGCCACCGCGACCAGGCCGCTTGCTTCGTGGTCCCGGCCACGTCGGCCACCTGCGACCACGACCCGCTCTCGGCGAGGGTGCGCGCCGAGAGCCCCAGACACTGGCCGACCTCGTCACTGGCGCGAAGGAGCTCTTCGAATGCTCTCCGATCAGGACGCGCGGCCAGCTCGTGCAAAGCCGTCATGACGAGGTCACCGATCTGGTCGACGGACTGGGTGCTCAGCTGCTCACGACCGGGGCTCATACCTCCACTGTCTACCGCAAGGTGGATGGGAACAAGGGCACGCCTGTTGTGACGCGACTACCGGAGGCGAACACGAACCTCGTCGCCCGCCGACTCGAAGGCACGACGCCACACTGTGCCGGGCCATCGGTAGGTCACCACACCCTCGTCCGGCCGGTAGTCGGCCGTGTAGAGGGTTCCGAACCCTCCTTCGAAGTCGGTGCTTCGCAGCGACGGCGCGAGGAACTCCTCGGCAGCAGCATCGGCGCTCCGGCCCGTTCGATCGAGCCCGCGCAGCACATCCTGGCGTTCGACGCTCCTGAACCTGCGCGCCAGGTCGGGCCGGTCCGGCACCAAGCCACGGTGATTGGTCGCCAGCGGCATGTCGAAGTACTCAGGGACACGCCCAGGAGCCACGAACGCGGTGACCACCGCCCCCGACCGGTCGGTCAACGTCACGTTGTAGCTGGCAGCCACGGGGATTCGATCGATCACCTGACGCGCTTCGGCGACGCTGTCACACGCCTCCAGCAAATATCGCACCACCAGGGGAATGGCGAAGCCCTGGCCGGTTCCGGGCAGGCCACCGAAGGTCAGGGAGACAGCCAGGCCCCGGTCGTTCATCCCGTCCAACAGGCCCCACAGGCAATCGCTGGTCCCGATGACCCGCCGTTCGCCCCACTGGCTCGACAGGCTCACGCCTTCGAACAGGTCAGGGTCGTAGTCGTAGTTGCGCAGCAGAGCGCGATCCCTGCCGGACACCGCCAGCTGCGAGCACCCCGGTGCGAACGCCGGCGGGTTCCACAGTGCGAGCATCCGCGCGACATCACTGTCATCTCCGGCCAACGTAACGAGGTGCTGCCACATGGGGAGCAGCTCGGGCATGTGCTGCTCGAGGGCTGCCCGGGACTCCGCCAGCGTGGACCTGGCGTCCCAGCCTTCGGAAGCGAACCACGCCCGGTACGACGGCCAGGTCGCGTCCAGCAGTGCACTCCACGTCGGACCAGGGCGATCCTCAAGGACGCCGGTCATTCTGAGGACCAACGGAGCCAGGACCGGGGCGGGGGCTACCGCCGGTTCCACCATCGAATGACGACGTAAGGCGCGGCTCGGGCACGCCTCAGTACGTAAGGCAGCGAGCGATGTGGCGGCCTTCCAGTGGGCCGGTCCGGCCCAGGAGGAAGCTCCCAAACAACTGCCGAGGTCACCCATGGACCGGCCCAGATGCTCAAGGGTGCGCAGCAACTGCGCCGCGTCGTGGTCGGTACGGCGTCCCAACTCGTCGCAGACAACGGTGAGGTGGCTTGCGAGCTCGGGCGTCGTGAGGGAGGTGAGGGAGGTGAGGGAGGTGTATGAGGTGTGTGGTGTCGTCATGACGTCAAGTTTGCCTTGACGGCCTGAGGCTCGTCAAGTTTGCCTTGACGCTCACCTCGGCTCAGGCAAGCCGTTGGTCAGGCCACGCCTACCCCGGCTCGACAATCCCGGGACCAGGAGGTTTCAGACTGACGACCGATGGGTACTTGACGACCGATGGGTACTTGGCAGGAGAGAGGAAACGCGACATCGGCTTCTGAATGATTGCCGCGAGCGATTCGGGTGGACAATGGCGCACATGCTGGAAGAGCAGGACGGTCCGCAGGACCTGTCCGTGCCATGGCTGCTGCCCGCCACCCCCGCCAGCGTCACCCTGGCGCGGCACGCCACCCGGCGTCACTTGACCGCGGTCGGCGTCAACGACTCAGACCTCATCGACACCGCTGAGCTGCTTGTCAGTGAACTCACATCCAACGTCGTGAAGCACACCGGAAGCCGGCCGACTCTCCGGGTCGTACGCCATGGTGACGTCATCAGGATCGAAGTTGGTGACGGCCAACCCGGGATAGTCCCCATCGAGCACGACGTCGACACCGACGCCGAGTCCGGGCGCGGTCTTCTCCTGGTTTCGTCCCTGGCTACCTCGTGGGGCTATGCGCGGGACGGCACGACAAAAATCACCTGGGCCGAAGTGGCGATCCCCCGGTGACCCCGAACCATCCTTGCCTTTCCCTTTGAGCGGATCAGCCGTCATCCAGCAGCTGTTCACGCAGCTGGCCCAGCGTGCGCGTGAGTAGCCGTGACACATGCATCTGCGAGATCTCGAGCTCTTCGGCAATCTCGGTCTGCGTCATGTTCTGGAAGAACCGCATTTCGAGCAGCCGACGTTCTCTCTCGGGCAGCTCAGCCATCAGCGGCTTGAGGGCGTGGCGATCCTCCACCCGGTCGAATGCCGGGTCGAGGCTGCCCACCGCAGCGGCAAGTGGAGCGGAGTCGTCGTCGGGGTCGACGAGCGGGTCGATGCTCTGGGTGCTGTAAGCGCGACCGCACTCCAACCCCTGGATAACCTCGTCCTCGCTCACCGAGAGATGCTGGGCCAGCTCGGCAACGGTGGGCGAGCGATGCAATTCGTGCGTGAGGTCCTCTACCGACTTCGTGAGGGCGATGCGCAGCTCCTGCAGCTGACGCGGCACCCGGATGGCCCATCCCTTGTCGCGGAAGTGCCGCTTGATCTCGCCGAGCACCGTCGGAGTGGCAAAGGTGGCGAACTCTGCCCCGCGCGACTCATCGAACCGATCTGCCGCCTTCACCAGCGCCAGGTAGGCAACCTGCGTCAAATCGTCCAGCGACTCACCCCGGCCGGTGAACCGACGAGCCAAGTGATCGGCGAGGCCCAGGTGCGACCGAACGAGCGCATCGCGGGTCTCGGTACCTTCTGCCATGACGCTCTGCGCCGTCAGAGCGCGCTGTCGAGGACGGGGCCCCGGTGGCGGACGACCCCGATGACCCGTCCCCCTGGGTCAGGCTCGCTGGTCACTTCGTGTGCAAGGGCCCGCAGAATGCTCCACGCGAACCCCTCCTCCGGTGACGTCTCGGCGTCCGGTACCTCGGCCTGTATGCGGAAGCGGATCGTCTCGCCGCCCGCCTCGATCACACAGCGCAGCGATCCCTCTGCACCAGACGTCAGAAGCACCGACGCCGCTTCATCGATCAAGATTCGCAAGTCGTCGATGTCGTCGAGTGAGAACTCCAGTCGGCTGGCAATCACTGCGGCAGCGGCTCTCAGTACTGCCACGTACTCCGCTTGGGCCGGGACCTCGATGGTGACCGCGCCTGCTCCGTCAACCACTGGAGGTTACCGAAGCGACAGCGGCCGACTCTTCGTGGTGCATGTCGAAGACCGCGTCCATCCCCGTGACGTGCAAGATCTTGCGTATGGTCCCGTCGGGAACCACGAAGGCTAGGTCGACACCAGCATCGCGGCAACGACGTTGACAGGCGACGAGCTCGCCGATCCCCGTCGAGTCGATGAAGGCCACCCCTCGAAGGTCGATCACCATGCCTGTGTCGACGTTCGACTCCGCGGTCACCAAACCGCCCCGCAACTGATCGGCACTGGCGAGATCGATCTCACCCGACGGCGCGACCACAACGGTCGACCCAACAACTCGTTGAGAGATCTTCAGTTCCACGGTCTGAACCTACCCCTGTTCGACGGGCCCGGGGGACCCCCGGTCAGCACTCACCTTGATAGCTGAGGCAAGGGCACAACGAGGCCCCCCCTGGGTCTACCCCGTGCTCTCCTCACCTAAACGCATCCAGCGCGGTTAGTGCGCGGGGCATTTGGGTAGATCTCGGAAGACACATTCCCCGCATGAGGAGGCTCCCGATGGCACTGTTCCGCACCATTTCGCGCGTTTCTTTCGCGGTGAGCGCCGTCCTAGGTGCATGGCGGCTATGGAAGACCTGGCGCGATCGCCAACAGACGTCCACCGTCCATCCACGCGGTCCAGCGACCTCCGAGGTTTGAGCCTGCCGCGTGGGGGTAAGTCTCGGGCACATTCAACGTTCTAGGAGGACGGCATGGAGATGTTGCTGTGGATTCTGGCTGTGATCTTGGTAGTGGCCGGAATCGTCGCACTCGTCCGCGGTCAAGTCTTGTGGGGCGTGGTTCTCGTCATCGTCGGGCTGTTGGTCGGTCCCGGCGGCGTGAGCCTGTTCACCTGATTCGTCACAAGAGAGGTCGGAACAATGATTCCCTTCGGAGGTCTTCTCCTCGCTGCCGGTCTGATCATGGCCCTAGCTGTTGCTGACCGTCAGGACGCCGTCGATCTGACCGTGGCCGGCTGGATCGTGGCTGTCGTCGGCGCTCTCCTGATGCTCGCCGGCCTCTTCACGGCCAACACGAAACGTCGCTCCGAGCACCGCATTGTCGAAGACAAACACGTCACGACTGACTAGACGGCAGACCAACTAGACGGCTGGAGGACGCCATGCAGTACGGAGATGTGCTGGATGACAAGCAGCTGGCTCCCTCTGCGTTGCCTCCCGCTCGCGGCCCCTTCACCGAGGCTCTCTTCGACCTGCTCGTACGAGAGGCGGATCGTCCGCGCCTGTTCCTCCCACGCATCGAGGACGGTGACGACGACCCCCTCTTCGGTGACGACTCGGCTCTCGCCCTCTATGTCTTGTACGAGCTGCACTACCGCGGCTTCCATGACATCGACTCGACATGGGAATGGCAGCCGGACCTGCTGGCATGGCGACGAGAACTCGAGCGAGCAGTTATCGGTCGGGTACGCGAAGAGGTTGGTCCCCTGCCGCTGCAGCCGCACATCCCCGATGCTCTCCACTCACTCATGGACAACGCCGACGGCCCGAGCCTTTCCCACTTTCTGCAGCATCGCGGCACCGCAGGCCAGTTCCGTGAGATGGCAAAGCATCGCTCGATCTACCAGCTCAAGGAAGCCGACCCGCACACGTGGGCCATCCCTCGGCTCGCAGGCAGTCCGAAGGCGGCCGCCGTCGAGATCCAGGCGGACGAGTACGGAGACGGGCAGACGCGAGACATGCACCAAAACCTCTTCGGGGTCACGATGGCCGAGCTGGGGCTTGACCCCACCTACCACGCCTATCTTCCGGTAGTCCCGGGCTGGACGCTTGCCGGCGTCAACGTCGTCAGTCTCTTCGGCCTGCACCGCCGCTGGTTGGGAGCTATCGTCGGCCATCTGGCCATGTTCGAGATGACGTCGGTCGAGCCCATGGGGGCCAGTGCCGCTGCGCTGCGACGCCTCGGATTCGGGGCCGATGCTCGGCACTTCTACTCAGTCCACGTCGTGGCAGATGCGCACCATCAACATGTGGCAGCCGACAAACTCGCGAGAGGTTTGGTCGACCAGCGACCCGAGCTCGCCCACGATGTGCTGTTCGGAGGTGCCGCGGTCATGGCGTTGGAAACCGAAGCTGCCCGACGGATGATCGATCTTTGGGAACGCGACCAGTCGTCGCTTCTTGAGGAGCGGCCGATCACTTGACGCTCGAGTTCTCCAGTTCGTCGGGAAGCGGTTCGACCGAACGCGTCACTCTGAGCGCCACCAGCGCCACATCATCCTCCAGATCTTCCTCCACGAAGTCACGCAGTTCGTTGAGCACACCGTCGGCGCACTCCTCAACGGTCGCCGCATTCGCGGCGACACGCAGAAGCGAGTCGCTCACAGCGAAAAAGTCGCCATGGACGTTGCGGGAGTCGCTCAAACCGTCACTGAACATCAGGATAACGTCATCGCGCTTGACCCGAAGTGACGCGACCACTGGCGTCATGTCATCTGGGATGAGCGAGAGCGGTGGCACAGTGTTTACCTCCAGCTCGCGGGCCGACCCATCCCGCATCAGCAGTGGCTGTGGGTGTCCGGCACAGACATAGCGCAGCTGGTCGTCGCAGAACTCCGCCACCAACGCGGTGACGAAGTCTGCATCGTCCACCTCTCGGGCCACCGATGTGTTCATCCGGCCGATCAGATCGCTGAGATCCTGCTCGATGAATGCCCACTCGCGGAACGCACCCACCGCAACCGCGGACGACAGGACTGCAGGAAGGCCTTTCCCCCGGGCGTCGGCGACGAGCACACGCAGACCGAACGGGGTGAGGACAGCCTCGTAGGCGTCTCCTCCGATGTTCGCCTCCGTCGAGGCAGACACATACCTGACGGCGGCATCCACACCCTCAGCCTGAGGGGGATCCATCCGCATGATCGCGCGTTGGGCTGTCTTCGCCACCTCGCCGAGGGCAACCAGCCGACTAGCGTCCTTCAGGCGTGACTCAGCTGCCACGAATCCGACGACCGCGGAGATCAGCAGCGCTGTCAGCCGAGCGGCCTGGGAGGCGTCCCACGTCATGCCCAGGTAGGCCGTACCGATCTCAAATGCCACCAGGGCGATCACCGCGGCAATGACCACTCGCCGGGCCCGCTCTACCAGCACAGCGGCCAACATCGGTGACACCGCAAGGACCCCGTAGACCTGCTGACTCGTACGTTCGGCTGCGACGAGGTTGAAGACGGATACTGCCAAAGTGAACGCCGTGCTGGCCTGAACGCCACGGTCGCGATACCAGGGCTGGACGCGTCGTACTTTGGCGGAGATCATTCTTCGAGGATTGTGGTCGGATGTCGGCCCGTCAACTCGTCACACACGAGCGAGCTCGCGCGCAGGCGACTCAGCAGCGCGCTCCTGCTCGAGCTGCGCCGTGATGGCAATCCCGTAGAGACCGGCAGCGGCGACCGCGTAGCACCAGAGCAGCAGGCCGACCATGCCGGCGAGCGGTCCGTAGGTGTCGCCGAAAGTCGTACTCCAGCGGAAGAACAGCGCCAGCACAGCCGAGGCCCCCACTGTCAGCAGTACTGAGACTCCTGCTCCGTAGACAAGCCAGGTGTACCCGGGCTGACGGCGGTTCGGACTCCATCGCAGCATGGCAGTGGTGGCGAGTACGAGCAGCACCACTGCCAGTGGCCACCGCACGATGAGCCAAATATCTCCGGCCCATGAGTCTGCGACGGCGTCTGCGATCGGACGCCCAAGCACCAACATCGTGATGCCGATGCTCGCGACGACACCGATGGTGACCGCGAGTACTGCTGCCCGGGTGTACTTCTGCACACTTGAGCGATCCTGTTCGACCCCGTAGATCCGGTTGCACGACCGCTCGAACTGACCAAATGCGGTCGTACCAGTGAACAGACTTGCCACAAGACCGATCAGGAGCACCGTGTACTGATGATCCGAACCGGTTTCCTGCGCCTGCCGCGCAGCGGACGTGAGCAGCTGACCCGCAGGGCCAGGGACCGCGGCTTCAACAACATCGACGACAGTTCTGCTGAACACAAACGAGCCCAGTGCGACGGCTAGCCCCAGCAGTGCAATGAGCCCTTCGACCAGCAGGAGGACCAGCGTGAAGGCAGACGCGCGAGCGTGGCTGAATCCGTCGGCGACACGCAAGCGCTTGAACGCCGTCGTGAGCAGACGTTGCCACCGAACCCGTCGAATCGTGGTGACGACGTCGTCCCCAGTCAGCTCGTATGTCTCCGGCACCCGCTGCGCGTGGCTCATCAGTGAGCCTGCTCATTCGGGACACACACCAGAAGGGCCTTGGGCTCGACGCGCACCTTCAAGCGCTCGGTCTTCGTGCGGTCACCGCCGTCGACCTGGTACAGCCGGCTCGACTTCAACCGGATGTCGATCTTGCGGGCGGATGTCATCTCCACGTGCTTGGCGTTGGCAGTCCGACCGACAACGGCCCGTCCCAACACTCTCGCCCACTGCGTGGCGTTGGTGGCGGTGACCACGGCAACATCCAGCTTCCCGTCGTACGGGGTGGCGTCATCAAAAACATCGACTCCACCCAGCACGCGTCCCACATTCCCGACGATGACGCTGCCGGCCTTGCCGGAGTAGAACTTCTCGCCGTCAACATCGACGCGTACCTTCACCGTCGCGTCCGTCACGTTCTTGACTCCCGTCATCACGTAGGCACCTCGTCCTAGTCGGTCCTTGAGGCTGCCGTCAGCATCGCGGATCATCAGCGCGTCGGCGCCGACACCGGCCATCACCCCGAATCGCTCACCATTGATCCGACCGACGTCGATCGAACGGACATCTCCGGCCAACCCGATCTGGACAGCCTTCTCCAGGTTCTGCGGCACTCCCAAGTTCCCCGCGAAGAGGTTGCCCGTTCCCGCAGGAAGTACGGCCATCGGAACGCCCGTACCGGCAAGGACGTCGAGACTGCGCTGCACCGTGCCGTCACCACCCCAGACGAAGACTCGGTCGACTCCAGCCTTGAGAGCTTCACGGACCCGCTTGGGTGCCTTCTTGCTCTTGGACACCTCGAACCAGAGTGGGTCGGTGATGCCATAGCGCGTCAGTAGCTCGCGTAGCTCGACGAGACCACCGCCCAATGACTTCTTCTGATGGGCAATCACAGCGACCTTCATCGGATCTTCTCCTCAACCGCGGTGGACGTGCGGATGTATTTGAAGTCAGGACGCGGGCCCAACCATGTTCGGACAGCCAGGAACGCCACCGCCACGCACGCGATGCCCAGCGCGAAACCGACCATGACGTCGGTCGGGTGATGCATGCCGCGGTAGACCCGGCTGTAGGCAACGACGGGGCCAACCAGCACCGCTACCGTCCACGCAAACCAGCGAAGGGGGGTGGATCGGGTGTTCCAGCCGACCAGCACCGCCAAGCTCAGCGCGAGCGTGGTAGCAGCAGCGGTATGGCCCGACGGAAATGACGACGTCGGCGGAGACACGTCGAGCTGTTCAACCTCTGGCCGGTCCCGCGCGATCAGCATCGTCGTTGAAACGAACACCGTCACCTCCACAAGGAGGGCAGTAGCCAACAGAACGACCGACGTCCATCGGCGGGCGATCAGCAGGACGACCCCGACGGCAATGGCGATACCGATGACCGTCAGGGTGTCCCCCATACCGCTACCGATACGCGACCAGGTCTCACCGGTGGCCGTGCGCACCTGCTCAAGGTCGACCGGGTGCTGCCGGTCCCATTGGAGCAGGTCGCTGTCGGCCAACGGCCCGGTGAGCAGCGCGCCGAGACCGGCGACAAACCCAAGAAGCAGGAGCCAGCCACCCAGCACCGTTGCGGAAAAGGGGGCCCAACGCCACTCAGCCCGCTGACTGACCTCAGGTTCTACGTCGTCACACGCATGAGGCACGAGAGGGGTCATGGGGAAGGGTGTACCCGCCGGCGTTCGGGGGTAAACATCGCTCATGACTCCCCTCCTGGTTACCGTGCTGGTCGCGGTCGGGTCCGCCACTGCGACCTACCTCACTGTCAATCATTTCCACCTCCGCACCGCCCACGAGGCATCCGCCGGCGCCGATGATGGCGAGGGCAGTGGTCCGTCCGCACCCTCGCGCGGAGCCAGTGTCGGGGCGGCCCTATCAGCGTTGGCCGTAGCAGGGGTTGTTCTTGGTGGATTGGCCACCGGAATCGAGCGCGACACCGCGGTCGTGCACTGGGACGAACGAATCGAGCGTTGGGCGTCGGAGAGCGCCGGGATGCTCGGCACCGAAGTGCTGCGGGGGATCACGCACCTCGGAGACACCGTCGTCGTCCTCGCTGTGGCGCTGGTCTCCGGCGTGGTGCTCCTCACCACAGGACGCCGGCGACTCGCGCTCTTCCTGGTCACCGTGGTCGCGGGGCAGTGGGTGTTGGCCAACCTCATCAAAGAGCTCGTGGCCCGCACGCGTCCAGACCTCGACCCCCTCGCTGCCTTCAGCGGCTACTCGTTCCCTTCCGGTCACGCCACTGCGGCTGCGGCCACCTATCTGGCGCTGGCTCTGGCACTGGTCGCTGTCAGCCCCCGCTGGAATGCCCCCGTGCTGATCGCCACGGGGGTCGGGCTGGCGGTAGCCGTGGCTACGAGTCGCGCGATGCTCGGTGTCCATTGGTTCAGCGACGTTCTGGGCGGTCTCGTACTCGGATGGATGTGGTGCCTTGTCTGCGCCTGGCTGTTGCGGGTGACCCGGTCGAGGTCGGTTCACAGGGTCACCGTCGCCTGAGCCGATGGAGCGCAGAGACACCCGGGGAGGACGAGCAAAGGCGACACCTCAAACGCGGTGTCGCCTTTGCTCGCTTCACTCCGCTGCGGAGCGACGCGCTCGGTCTAGCGCTTGGCGGCATCCTTGAGCTTCTCGCCGGCCTGCTTGACGTCGGCCTGCGCCTGCTCAGCGCGCCCTTCATCCTTGAGATCGCGATCGCCAGTTGCGCCCCCGGCCGCTTCTTTGGCCTTACCTTTGATGCTCTCCGCGGCGTTGCGTGCTTTGTTCTCGGTACTCACGTTGGTCTCCTCTCGGACTGTCGGTCTCTCGCTCTGTCATGAGAGACATTCCCGTGCGAGCACCGGCCCAAACCTCATCGGCTACGGCCGAACCCAACCCCGTCCGCACAGACTCCAATCACGCCAAATGCACCAGCAACGCTGTAGACAAGATGCATGCTCACCCTTATCGCCGTTGCGCTCGCGTGCCTGGTGACGCTCGGCGTGCTCGTCGAGGCCAGTCCGCGGGTCCGAGGTTGGGACGCGGCCGTCGCTCGCTCGGTCGCCGATGACGCGTCGCCGATGGTGGGGGACCTCGCACGGACCCTGACACACTTCGGCGACCGGAACGTGTACATGGCACTCGGCGCGATAGTCCTCGTGGTCCTGCTAGCGATTCGGCGTGTGCGCCTGGCCGGATTCCTGGTCATCGTCGTGGTCGGCCAGTGGCTGCTGACCAACTGGCTGAAGGCTCTCGTGGAGCGCGAACGCCCTGACCTCAACCAGCTGGTCAGCGCGTCGGGCTACTCGTTTCCGTCGGGGCACGCCTCCGCAGCCGCAGCCACCTACCTCGCCTTGGCACTCGTCATCGCAGTTCTTCGACCTCGGTGGAACGTGCGGGTTCTCGTGGCCGGTGCCATGGCCATCGGAGTGGTCGTAGCCGCCACCCGGGTGTTCGTGGGCGTCCACTGGACAACTGACGTGCTCGCCGGTCTGGCTTTCGGTTGGGCCTGGTGTCTTCTCTGCGCGTGGCTGTTCAGCGTGCGGCCGGTCCCCTTGTCCTCCCGCATCGAGTTAGGGAGCGTCGGGGAATGACTTGGGCCTCCTACGCCGTCA
>JANLWJ010000285.1:0-2306 GCA_031364455.1 Actinomycetes bacterium
ACGGCGACCGCTCCGGGATCGGACTGTCCGGGGTTCGGTTTAGGCTCGCGAGCATGACGACGCTCTTGCTTATTCGCCACGGGGAGGCCCATGTCAATCAACCAAACCCCGACGGCACCTACTCACTCATCGATCGGCAGGGGCTGACCGAACGCGGCGTCGAGCAGGCCATGCTGCTTCGCGATCGACTGGTCCGCGACGAAGTGATGCCGGACGTCGTCATCACCAGCAGCTTCCGCAGAGCTCACCAGACCGCTTCCATCGTCTGTGACGGGCTCGGCACCGAACCGCAGATCAGCCACGAGATCCAGGAGTGGCGTCCAGGGGATGACGCCGAAGTGATCCCTATGGGTGAAGCCCTCGGATCGTGGAACCGAATCCTGGCAGGGCACGACCACGACGTCCGGATCACGCCCGGTTCGGAGTCACACAACGAGTTCCTGTCGCGCGCCGACCGAGCGTTGGTCCAGATCGCTGACGACCACGCGGAACGCACGGTGCTGGTCTTCACCCACGGCGGGATCATCGGCCGATCGTTCGTGACCTTCCTCGACCTTCCACCGCGACGCTCACTGTTGGGAATCCGCAGCCTGCACACATCGATCACTGAATGGCGCCGCACCATCGAGCTCGACGAGCCGACCTGGCAGCTTACCCGCTACAACGACGTCGCCCATCTCGACGCCGCAATCTGACGCCGCTCAGCTCGAGGGCATGCCCTTCTGAACTTCGCCCCATGCGTACTCGATCGCCTCGCCCAGGATGTCGATGATCGTGCCGAGGAGCTCTTGGTCAGCAATCAACGGAGGCGAGATCTGAACAACGGGGTCACCACGGTCATCCAGTCGACAGAGCAGCCCGTCCTCGTAAAGCCGGGCCGACAGGACCCGACGCAGCAACCAGTCGGCTTCCTCACCCTCAAAGGTCTGCTTGGTGTCGCGGTCCTTGACCATCTCGAGAGCCCAGAAGTGCCCGACGCCTCGCACGTCACCGACCAGCGGGATACGGCGCAACTCGTTGAGCCGCTTGTCGAGGTAGGCCTCGTTGGTACGAACATTCTCGACAACGCCCTCGCGGTCATAGATGTCGAGGACCTTCAGTCCGATTGCCGCCGACACCGGGTGCCCGCTGTAGGTGGTGCCGTGGTTGTAGAAGGCTTTGCCGGTGACGAACGGCTCGGCGACCCGGTCGTGCACTATCACGCCACCGAGTGGCGCCATTCCGGCCGTCGCGCCCTTGGCGAAGACGATGAAGTCGGGCTCGATGTCGTAGCGGATCGACCCGAACCACTCGCCAGTGCGACCGAACCCGGTGATGACCTCGTCCGCGCAGAGCAGCGCGCCGTACTTGTCGGCCAGCGCCCGCAGTCCCCGCCAGTACCCGGGGGGAGGCGTGAAGCACCCACCGGAGTTCTGCACCGGTTCGGCAATGATGAGCGCCACCTCGTCAGGGCCGGCGTCGACGATCGCCTGCTCCATCTCCTCGAGCAGCGCCTGGGTGAAGGCCACCGGGTCGTCACCCTTGGGGTGCCGGTAGGCATTGGTCTCGCTGACGTGCGTGACGTCGATCGGCAGCGGCTCGAAGGGCTCACGGCAGAACTCGATGCCGGTGAACGAGAGCGCGCCGAGGCTGGTGCCGTGGTAGGCGGTGTTTCGGGCGATCGCCTTGGTGCGCTGCGGCTGACCGTTCGCCTGGTGCCAGTTGCGCGCCATCTTCCACATCGACTCGTTGGCTTCACCGCCGCCGGTGGTGAAATAGACCCGCTCGAGTCCTGCCGGCGCGAGGTTGGCGATCCGCTCGGCGAGCTCAGCGGCTCTGGGGTGGGCCACGTACCAGGTGGAGGTGTACGCCAGCTCCTCCATCTGCGCCTTCGCAACGGCACCGATCTCGGCCCCGTAGGAGTGACCCAGGTTGGCGCAGTACAAACCGGACAGTCCGTCGATGAACCGGCGACCGTTGACATCGATCAGCTCGCAGCCGTCGCCCTTGACGAAGACCGGGATCTCGGCGTCCTTGTAGTTGCCCATGTCAGTGAAGTTGAGCAACAGGTGGTCGCGCACCTGCCGCTGCACCACGGCAGCATCTACCGGCTGACCTGGACCTGACATGACTCCCACATTTCCGATCACACTCATGGCGATCTGGTTGACCGTTGGCTGACTGTTCAGTCAGGATACCCCCGCAGATGTTCTCGGTATCTCACCACGCCACATTGAGGAATCCAGTGACCTACGTCGAGTCAGCCCCGGCTGGTCTCTCACCAGCCGCCCGCGAACTACAGGAGCGCGCCAGGCGCTACGTCGAGG
>JANLWJ010000290.1:0-2435 GCA_031364455.1 Actinomycetes bacterium
CCACCACCGCCTCAAACACACCGCCGGATGGAACGTGCACCTCGATCCTTCCGGAGTGATGACCTGGACCACCCCCACCGGACGCGATGTCGTCACCCACCCCTGGCAGTACCTCCACAAGCAGTCAGACCCCGACCCACCCGACGGGTAGCTCGCGACGCGATAGCCAATACCCGAGGAGACGTTGCGGTCAGACGATGGCGGTGAAGCTGAAGCCTGTCCCGACTGCGCCGGTTGAACCGATCGCGAAGTAGTCGATGGTCATGCCGACCTCGCCGGGGTGAAACCTGCCGTCGCGGGGGTCGAGAACGATCTTGGCGCGACGCCCTACCCCGTCGCAGGCGATCTCCGCGCTGCCTGATGCCTTCAGGTCTTGCAGCGCCGACGTGCGCCACGAGGCGGTACCGACTCCCGGTTCGACCTGGGTGCACCTGACTCGAGTCCGTACCTCGATATTGCCGGTGTAGCCGTCGAGGGTGACTGACCGAAGCTTGACGCGGACCTCGGGGAGGTCCGACGTGGTTCCGGCCAGAGCAGTGCCCGACGGAAGAATTACAGCGGATGCAGCCATCGCGCAAAGAGCGAGCGCGGACGTGAGCCGTCTCATCGCGCTCCCCGCGCGTGGCTTTGTCCCGGTGGGGGAATGCTGATATCGCTCTCTGGGTAGACGAGACCGGCGCAGAAGTCCGAGATGCACTCGATGGTAGTCAGCTCCTGCGTCGCCGCCCCGGGGTGGAACCGACCGTTCTTCGGGTCGAGTACGAGGGTCAGCCGTTGCGGCTCACCGGTGCACGAGATCTTCTGGAAGCCTTTGGCCGACACCCGCTGTCCGATCTTCAGAGCCCACGAGGCGCTCCACACCCGGCTGGCGCAGTCGACCCTCGCGGTCACCGCGAGGTTACCGGTTCGCGGCACCCATTCGTACTTGACGATCGTGAGCTGAAGGCCAAAACCTGCTGCCTGTGCCGGCACCGCGGCCCGTGCCGCTGGGCCAATCGACGTCAGCGACGCAGCGGCGACGACAGCGGCCAATCCCAACCGGGTCAGGCGCCTCATCGGGGGGTGATCCGAATGAACGTGAGCGTCGCGGTCCCGATCCCGGCCTGGTCGTTCTCGACGTACTGCTCGAGCGTGAACTGCGCCGCTCCAGGGTGGAACCGTCCGCTGCGGGGGTCGAGGATCAACGTGGAGAGGTAGCCATCGTCGTCGCACGGCACATTCGACGAGTTGCGCGCCCGCATGTCCCCCTGTGCGACAGCTGCCGCCCATCGGAACGTTCCGTCGCCGGTGCACTTGACCCTCGCCGTGACCGCTACGTTTCCGCTCTTCGGCTGCCAGTCGATCGACTTCATCTTGAGCACCGTCTCGGGAAGGGGAGCGGTGGCTGCGGCTGCCGGGAGAGCGGGTAGAGCGAGGGCAGCGGCCATCGCGCTGAGTAACACCGCGCGATTTGTGACTCGCATGGCTCCGACCCCCTGACAACGATTCTTCACTTTCTGACGCTCCCAGGGTAACCCCGGTGGTGACGGTCGGTAGTCACCCGTTTGAGGTTGGGCCGAACGGGGGAGCCAGGCTGCTGCGGCGCAGGTCAGCCGGTTGGGGTGCTGCTACCAGCCCGACCGCAGGGTGGTCTCCAGCGCGTCAACGAAAGCATCAGCGGCCTCGCGGTCGATGCACAGGGGCGGCTTGATCTTCAATATGTTCATGTAGTCGCTGGTGGGCTGGACGATGATTCCCAACTCGCGCATCCGCTCGCAGATTGCCAGTGCTTCTTCGGTCGCCGGCTCGAGGGTCTCGCGGTCGCGTACGAGCTCGATCCCTCGGTAGAGCCCGAGCCCGTGCACTGTGCTGATCAAGGGGTGGTCGGCCGCCAGCGCCGTCACGCGGTCGGCAATGTGACGTCCGATCACGGCAGCGTTCTCTTGGAGGCCCTCGCTCTCAATCACGTCGAGTGTGGCCAGCGCCGCGACGGACCCTAGCGGTGAGCCGCCCATCGAGCTGAAGAATGACCCCTCCTCGGCGCGCAGTGTCTCGGCGATGGCGCGGGTGGTGACAACGGCACCAACGGGGACGCCGTTGCCGGTGCACTTGGCCATTGTCACGATGTCAGGCACCACGCCCTGCTGCTCAAAGCCCCAGAAGAAGTCGCCGAGCCGTCCGTAGCCCACCTGCACCTCGTCAGCGACGCAGATACCGCCGGCGGCGCGCACGGATGCGTACGCCGCGGCCAGGTAGCCGTCGGGCAACAGGACGCCGCCGGCGTTCCCGTAGACCGGCTCGGCAATGAACCCGCTCACCCGGCCCCCGGCTTCGGCGACCTCGGCCAAGGCCCGGTCTACGTCGGCGGCATACCGGACGCCAGCGTCAGGACCACGGAACGGACCGCGATATGGGTTCGGCGACTCCACGACGTGCACCCATGGTGGCCGGGTCGC
>JANLWJ010000315.1:0-1694 GCA_031364455.1 Actinomycetes bacterium
CCGGCGACAACGAACCGGGTCCGACGGTCTGGCAGCCTGGCCAGGAGGACTCAGGCAGCCCCAGGTCAGCCATGTTCAGGCGACGCCACCTTCCATCCACACCGTAGAAGTCGATAGTTTCCCTAGCCCAGCCCTGCACGTCGCAACCCGAAGCCGGTGCCAGGTACCACGCCATCACGGCGCGACCCGGCGGGTCGTCTAGCAACAGCGGGAGGTCCTCGTCCGCGCCAGGAACGCTTTTAGGCAGGTTGGTCTGCGCGTCTAGTTGAGGCAAGGTCTTTGGCATGGTCAGGGGCGACACATCGCCGAGAGCGTCATCCCAGGTTTGCTCTGGTGTCGAAGCAGGCTCCGGAGTGACATTGCTCCTGAGGACCGTGACGCCAAAGACCACTAGCGTCACCACTGCCGCGATGGCAGTGATCTGAAGCAGCGGGTGAAACCTACTCAGCCTGTCAGGTGACTGCTGCGCATCCGCTTCTGCGAGTGGCCGCGTCATGGGGGGAGGCGGGCCGACTTCCGCCTCCTTCTCCCTGAAGAGTTGGCGTAGTTGCTGATCCAGGTCGCTCATGGCGACACCTGCCCTTCCGAGACGGAGTTCTCGCGCAAACGGGCGAGAGCCCGGGAGGTATTGGCTCGTACGGTGGAGGCGCGGCATCCCAGGAGTTCTCCTGCCTGCCGATCAGAGAGGTCCTCGTAGTACTTCAGGACCAGGGCGGCCCGCTCGGCGGGAGGCAGTTGACTGAGCAAGCGCCACAGTCGATCCCGCTCGACCACGTCGGCCTCTATGCCGCTGTTCATAGGTTCGCGTCCCGAATAGGGCGCGTCAGCGACGACTTCGGTTGACGAGCGTCTCCTGCGTGCACTCGTGAAGGCGTTCACCATCACTCGCTGGGAGTAGGCCATCGGGTTCCCCGCCCGCGTCACCCGTGACCAGTTGCGATGGATCAGCACAAGCGTCTCTTGGTAGAGGTCCTCCGCCGCGTGGTGCTCACCTGCGAGCATGAAGGCAAGCCGAAAGAGGGCCTGGCCGTGGATGGCCACCAGATCCTCGACGGACTCCATCGCACCTCCCTACCAGTAAGACGCACTCAACCACCCGAAACGCTGCGTTGGGTGGAAGTGATTCGGGCGATTGACCCAACACTTCAGGGGTCTGTGGGATGTAGTCATTGTGAGAGATGATCCGCCGATGGTGTCCTTTGAGGACTGGTATCGGCATCAGTGGCCGCGTCTGGTGGCTTGGGTGACGTTCAGCATCGGCGACCAGGTCCAGGCTGAGGACATCGCCGCCGACTCGTTCGCCCGCGCCCTGGCACGTTGGGACAAGTTGACCGCGCAGGGGGAGCCGACAGCCTGGGTCTACACGGTGGCGTTGAACGCGGTGCGTAAGCGTTGGCACCGCCGGATCGTCGAGCATGAGGCTCTAGGCCGAGTCGATGCACGCAGCACCTCACTGGGACGCGAAGAGCCAGTACCTCAGCCAGAGATCTGGGCAGCGGTCCGCCAACTCCCCGACCGAGCCCGCACAGCCGTTGCGCTCCGTTATGTCGCCGACCTGACCGAACGCGAGATAGCCGAGGTTATGGGCATCACCCGAGGAACAGTCGCATCCACCCTCTCGGACGCCCGGACCCGGTTGGCGCGAGATCTACGCCCTCCCCACATCGTCGAAGACTCAGACTGCGGAGCAAACA
>JANLWJ010000325.1:0-4172 GCA_031364455.1 Actinomycetes bacterium
CCGCGAGGCGCGGCTGGTAGGCCTTCCGGGTGACGTCCGATCAGGTGAGGACCGGCGCGCCATCGGACCCGACCCGAGCCTGAGCCTGAGCAAACCCTTGCCACTGGAACGGCGTCCAGAGAGGATGCCCACCATGTCGCCATCTTCGGTCGCTGACCTGCTGCTGACCGACCTCGACGTCTACTGCAACGACGAATCTCGGTCATGGGCCCGCGAGATCGCCATCAAGGACGGCCAGATCCTCGCCCTGGGTGCCGCCGGCGGTGATCTGGCAGAACTACGTGGCGCCTCCACGGAGGTGCTGTCGCTGCCAGGGCGGCTGGCAGTTCCGGGCTTTCAGGACGCCCACGTCCACAGTCCGTTTGCCGGCCGCAACCGCTTGCGGGTCTGGCTCAACGACGTCGTCGGTCGCGAGGCCTATCTGGCCGCGATCGCCGAGTACGCCGGCGCGAATCCCGACGAGCCGTGGATCGTTGGCGGGGGATGGGCGATGGAGTGCTTCCCAGGTGGCCTGCCCCGCAAGGAGGACCTCGACGCGATCGTTCCCGACCGCCCCGTCTTCCTGTTCAACAAGGACGTGCACGGCGCCTGGGTGAACTCGGTCGCTCTCGAGCGCGCCGGGATCACCAAGGACACCGCTGACCCCTCCGATGGCCGGATCGAGCGGGACGCCGAGACCGGCGAACCCACCGGGATGCTCCACGAGGGTTCGGCGTACACCTTCAACGACACGATGGTGCCGATCCCGGACCGGCAGGAGTGGGAGGCGGCGATCCTCAACGCCCAGGAGCACCTGCACGCCCTCGGGATCACGGCCTGGCAGGACGCCTGGGTGACGCCCGGCACGCATGACGCCTACCGCTCGCTGGCTGCGGACGGACGCCTGACGGCACGTGTCGTTGGCGCGCTCTGGTGGGACCGGCACCAGGGCCTCGAACAGATTCCGCAGTTCCTCGCCCAGCGCGAGAACGGCGTTGTCGGAAACTACAACGCCACCAGCGTCAAGATCATGACCGACGGTGTCCTGGAGAACTACACGGGTGCCCTGCTCGAGCCGTACTGCGACGGCTGCGGCGGTCATACAGACAACCACGGCCTGTCGTACGTTGAGCCCGACCTGCTGGGGGCCGCTGTCACCGAGCTCGACCGTCTGGGCTTCCAGGTTCATATGCACGCCATCGGCGACCGGGCGGTGCGCAACTCCCTAGACGCAGTCGCAGCAGCCAGGGCCGCTAACGGCATGACGGACCATCGGCACCACATCGCGCACGTCCAGATCGTTCACCCGGATGACGTGTCGCGGTTCGCTGAACTCGGGGCTATCGCTAACTGCCAGCCGCTCTGGGCGCAGAGCGATGCCCAGATGGACGAGCTCACCGTTCCCTTCCTGGGGAAGGAGCGCGTCGAGATGCAGTACCCCTTCGGGGCGATGCTGCGCTCAGGCGCCCGCCTCGCCGGCGGCAGCGACTGGTCGGTCACCTCGGCCAACCCGCTCGAGGAGATCGATGTGATGGTCAACCGTCGCAGCCCCACCCAGCCGGACGCACCAGCATTCCTGCCTGAGGAGCGGGTGCCACTTGCGGACGCCCTGGCCGCCTTCACCTCGGGAACCGCCCATGTCAACCACGACGAGGCGAGTGGACTCCTCGCGCCGGGAATGCGGGCTGATCTGGCCGTACTCGACCGGAACATCTTCGGCCTGGCGGAGGGCACCATTGCCGACGCCTCCGTCGACCTGACTGTCGCGTCAGGACATGTCGTCTACCAGCGTTGATGGCAGAGAGTGACCCTCAGGTCACGAGTTGGTCGCAATCTGCTCGATTGGGGCCGGGAATCTGTTTAGATGCGCCCATCACGCGGTTGACTGTGGGGCGCCTGCGAAGGCACCACCCACGACTCGAGGAGAGGTAGCGAGGAGTGACAGACGCCGTCAGTTCGGCCGGGGAGACCGGAGCCGTTGAGCTCATCGACGTCGTCAAGATGTTCGGCGACTTCACTGCGGTCGACTCCATCAACCTCCAAGTCCAGCCAGGTGAGTTCATCTCACTGCTCGGACCCAGTGGGTGTGGCAAGACCACCACCCTGCGCATGCTGGCCGGCTTCGAGGAGCCGACCTCTGGCGAGTTGCGCATCTCTGGGGAGCCGATCGCCGGCACGCCGCCGCACAAGCGCGACGTCAACACCGTCTTCCAGGCATATGCGCTCTTCCCGCATATGACAGTTGCAGAGAATGTCGCGTACGGGCTGCGCCAGAGAGGCACAGGCAAGGCCGAGATGGGCCAGCGGGTTGCTGAGGCGCTCGACATGGTCAAGATGCGCCCACTTGCCGAACGCAAGCCCAAACAGCTCTCCGGTGGCCAGCAGCAGCGTGTGGCGCTGGCCAGGGCGCTGGTCAACCGTCCCAGTCTCTTGCTGCTGGACGAACCGCTGGGAGCGCTCGACCGGAAACTGCGCGAGGAGATGCAGATCGAGCTGAAGCTGCTGCAGTCGCAGCTCGGCATCACCTTCATCTTCGTCACGCACGACCAAGAAGAAGCGCTGTCGATGAGTGACCGGATCGCGGTGATGCTCGATGGACGTATCGAACAGCTCGGCGACCCGTACACCATCTACGAGCACCCGGCCTCGGCCTTCGTGGCCGGCTTCATCGGGCAGCAGAACTTCTTCGGCGGAACGGCCGCAGAGGGTGGCAGAGCCGTCGCCGTTGATGGGTGCACCCTGACGTCGACGCGAGATGCCACCAGTCTGACCGCTGGTAGTGCTGCCCTCGCGGCGGTGCGGCCCGAGGCTGTGATGGTCACCGAGACCGATCCAGGCGGCAGCGAGAACGTGCTTCGCGGCGAGCTGGCCGGGATCTCCCACCTCGGCGACGTCATCCAGTTCGTGGTCAGTGCCGGTGAGGGCCGCGAGGTCTTGTCTCGTGTCCCGCGTACGAAGGCACCACGCCTGGATACCGGGCAGACGGTCTGGTGCTCGTGGGAGGCCGACCACACCTACCTCTTTACCGCCGAGCAGGCTGATTTGGTGATGGCCGACCCGGCGTCCGACAAGGCAGAAGTGCTCGCCGGCAACTGAGCCGGGACGAACAGGAAGAGAACTGGATGAGCGACAACAACGAGCCGATCCGCATCCTCGCTCCACCGGAGGCTGTCGGTCGCATCTCCCGAAGGATGTTCCTGGGCGGGGCAACGGGCGCCATGGTCGGTGGCTCGATGCTCTTGTCTGCCTGTGGGCGAGACGACACCACCACGGACACAGCGCCAGCGGCGGCCGGTGAGATCGAGGACCAGCTCAACATGTACACCTGGGGTGGCTACAACAGCCCCAAGGTGATCAAGGACTTCGAAGAGCTCAATGGTCTGCAGTTCAAGCTCGACTCGTACGGGTCGAACGAGGCGATGATCGCCAAGCTCAACGCGGCAGGTTCCACGTCTGGCTATGACCTGGTCGTTCCGACCGGTCCCTTCATTCCCGCGATGGCGTCCCAGGAGCTGATCCAGGAACTGGACCTGTCGCGGCTGAAGAACTTCGAGAACCTCGAGGAGCAGTACCGCGACCAGGAGTGGGACCCGGGCAACAAGTACTCCATCTGCAAGGACTGGGGTACCACCGGGTACGCGTACGACACCACCAAGATCGACGTCGAGATGACCGACTGGCAGGACTTCCTCGATGTGGCGATGAACCAGGCGAGCGGCAACATGTCGATCCTCGACGCACCCGACAACGTGGTGGGGTTGTGGCTGTGGGCCAACGACATCGACTGGATGACCGAGGACACTGCGCAGCTTGACCAGTGCGAGGCCTTCCTGCTCGACGAGCTGGCTCCGCACGTCAAGGCCTTCCAGTCCTACCCGGGCGGTGGCGACATGCAGAACGGTAACTTCGCGCTGGTCCACGCCTGGAACGGTGACGCTCGTCAGGGGATCGTCGACAGTGAAAACCCAGACCAGTGGAAGTGGGTACTTCCTGGTCCGCGTACCGAGATCTGGATGGACACCTACGCCATCCCCGTTGGCGCCCCTCACCCGAACGCCGCCTACGCGTGGATGGACTATCTGCTGCAGCCTGAGGTGTCACTCCAAGAACTGGAGTACATCGGCTATCACACCGGCGTCAAGGACATCCAGCCAGCGGCCGAGGAGGCCGGGCTCGAGCGTCTGGACATCGTC
>JANLWJ010000207.1:0-7653 GCA_031364455.1 Actinomycetes bacterium
CTTCGCCGACGTGTACCAGCGCCTCGCCCTCGACGGTGCCGACGAGATCGTCTCGGTGCACCTGTCCGGTGCGATGTCGGCGACCGTCGAGTCGGCCGAGCTCGCTGCCAAAGAGGTCTCGGTCCCTGTTCGCGTCATCGACAGCAGGTCGATCGGTATGGGGCTCGGCTTCCCGGTCCTTGCGGCGGCTCAGGCTGCCGCGTCCGGAGCAGACGCCGAGCGGGTTGAGCAGATCGCGCGTGACCGGTGCGCTTCGGCGTCGGTGCTCTTCTACGTCGACACGCTCGAGTATCTGCGGCGCGGTGGACGGATCGGCAAGGCGGCTGCCCTGGTTGGTTCGGCGCTGTCGGTGAAACCCCTGCTGCACCTGGTGGACGGCAACGTCACACCGCTCGAGAAGGTGCGGACGACCTCGAAGGCGCTGGCCCGGTTAGAGGAACTTGCGCTGGAACGGGTTGGCGATGGCGCTGCCGACGTCGCCGTACAGCATTTGGCCAACCCCGACCGGGCACATGCACTGGCGGCGCGTATCCAGGAGAGCGCAGGGGGAGCCGTTGCCGTCACGGTTGGCGAAGTTGGCGCCGTTGTGGGTGCGCACGTCGGGCCAGGGATGATCGCGGTCGCCGTCTGCCCTCGCTGAGGGCGGCTCAGAGCTTTGCTTGGTGGGAAATGATTGCGGGGAAACTGCGGTGACGAATCACGTAGACGCCAGGTATTCGCGGCCGAGAGCGTGGGTCGTTGGTGTCTTGACGTGTGGGTTCTTTCTGATGGTGCTTGGCTTGCCGGTCACGTCCGTTGGTATGTGCTCAGACCCAGGTGGCTGCACTGTTCCAGGCAGCAACTCTTGGAGTGGCTTGGTTGACTGGCCATTCGGCTCAGATCTTTTCGTGTGGAGCTATTGGCTGATCACCGTTGCGCTGGGGGTGGCGGCGGGCGTGGCACTCGTGAGACTCATCCGTCGTCGCTGACGAGGTCGATCGGCGGCTCCCATGCCGCCTCCAGCTAGGGCCAGGTGGGGTCGTCGGGTGCAACGTCCAGCTCGCCCTGGTCGACACATTCTCTGCTGCGGTACGCGGTCGGCATCCGTGGGTAGATCTCGTCGTAGTAGCGCTCTGCGAGGGAACGACTCTGGTCAGGTGACGCGCCTAGCCAGCCCGCCACGTCGTCGATGCGCTGGAGTGCCTTGCACTCGGTCTCGGCCTCGCTGGCGATACCGGCGAGGTGATACGACTCATGGGTCAGTACCTGGACCGCCACGATCTGTTCGATGGTCGGATCTGCTTTGTTGCCGTGCACGTAGTCGCGCAGGTCGTTGCACGCGTCTCGCTCGAGGCGTCCGGTGTCGATAGGGGACCCGTCGGCGTTGAAGGGCACGTAGCCGGCTTCGGCCGTCGGGTCGAGGAGTGCGCCGGTGAACCGCTGGCACTCGATGCGGACGTCGCGTTCGGCGATCGACGTGGCGACCGCCGAGAAGTCATCCTGGTCGGCGCGGAAACCCCACTCCTGCCAACCCAGCAGTAACGCGGGGACGAGGAGTAGGGGGACCAGGATCGTGTGGCGGTGGCCCAGGGCATGGCGAACCGCGGCCGCGGAGGAGCCGGCGACCAATGCGAGCACGATCCAGAGGCGCACTCTCCAGAGATCGGCACGTGCATGAGCGGGCTGGAGGTAGGTCCGATCATCCCCAGGGCCGGGCAGAGCACTTCTCCCCAGCTTGGCGCTGGTGGCCGATGGCACGACCTGTGACTGCCTATGGTCACGCCATGTTTGGATCAGGACGCCCTGACGGTGCGGCGGCGCGTGCCAGGCTTCAGTCCATCACCCCGCGGTGGGTGCCGACTGAGACTGACGTTGCCGATGCTGCGCGTGGCTATGACGCTTCGTTCGTCGCTGCTGCCTCTCCCGCGGCCCCCGACGTCGAGCCAGGCGTGGCCCGGCACGCCCTTCCTGACCGCCGACGACCGACCTGGCGGTTGGACGCGGGTGCGGTACGTGGACTCCTCTCGCTTGCGTTGGCCGCTCTTGTTGGAGCGCTCATCGTGGTCGTCGTCGGATGGCCAAGAGGCACGACGGCTCCTCGTGCCGATGCCGGGTCCGCTGCAGCGTCCGCACCGGTGCAGAGCGTCCTCGAACAGCCTTCGCCTTCATCTTCGGCTTTGGAGGTGGTGGTTGTCGACGTCGACGGAGCGGTCCGCCGACCGGGGGTTGTCGAGCTTCCGGGTGGCTCGCGGGTGGTTGACGCGCTCGAGGCGGCTGGGGGCGTCCGGTCAAGGGGAGACGCCGGCTCGCTCAACTTGGCTCAGGTGCTGCTCGATGGCGAACAGATCGTCGTGCCGAACCAGGGAGCCGCCGCCGCACCGTCGGGGACGGGAGCGGTGGCAACACCAGCGCCAGGAGCGCCGCCGACGGGTCTGGTCAACCTCAACACCGCGACCGAGGTCGAGCTCGAGACGCTGCCCGGCATCGGTCCTGTGTTGGCGGCTGCCATCGTCGAGTGGCGCACGCAGAACGTTGGCTTCACCTCCATCGAGCAGCTGCAGGACGTTTCCGGAATTGGGCCAGAAACGTTTGCTGATCTCGCTCCGCTCGTGCGGGTGTAGTGGCGGAGCGGCCGCTGGACGTTCGTCTTGCCGTTCCGGCAGTTGCACTTTGGGCCGGTGCTTGGGTTGCTCCGCTGATGGCGCCGCGGGTGGTGCTCGTTGGCGCCCTGCTGGTCGGAGTCGCTATGGGCATCGGTGGTCGGAGGGTCGCTGGCCTGGCGCTCGTGGCGGTCGCGCTATTCGTTGTGGGGGCGGCGTCCATGACGCTGCGCGTGATGCACCTCGACGCCGGCCAGCTGCCGACATGGGCGGCTGAACACCGTCGGGTCGACATCACCGGTGTCGTGACCGCGGACCCAGAGTTTGGGCAACGACAGTCGTTCGGTGGCGGCGATGGGCTGCAGGTCCGGGTCGAGCTGCGAGCTGAGCG
This sequence comes from Actinomycetes bacterium, assembly GCA_031364455.1. Taxonomy (GTDB): domain Bacteria; phylum Actinomycetota; class Actinomycetes; order JAHEKZ01; family JAHEKZ01; genus JAHEKZ01. Next base: position 2,971 of record JANLWJ010000207.1, read on the forward strand.
CGTGGTGTCCGCTGGGGATGAGGTGGACGTTCGGTTACCGGTGCTCGTCGTCGGCGATGGGGAAGGTTGGCAGGACATCCGGTTCGGTGACACCGTTTTGCTCAGTGGCTCACTGCGGCCAGCCCCGCAAACTCGGCCGTTGGCTGGATTCGTCTTCGCATCCGACGCCCCGACGGTCGTCGCGGCGCCTCCGGTGCCCTTGCGCGGGGCCGAGGCCATGCGTCGTGGGTTGCGGACGGCCGTCGCGGGCACTGGCGCTGACGCCCAGGGGTTATTGCCGGCGCTCGTTGTCGGTGACACCACTGCCATGCCCGAGCTGCTTACCGCTGACCTTCGCGACAGCGGTTTGGCGCACCTGACAGCTGTGTCCGGTGCCAATGTTGCGATCGTCGTTGGCGTTGCGTTGTTGGCTGCGCGGTGGGCCGGGGTACGTGGCTACGCCCTGGTGTGGGTGGGTCTGGTCGTCGTCGTGTGGTTCGTCCTGCTGGCCAGGCCGCAGCCGAGCGTGCTGCGGTCCGCCGTGATGGGATCAATGGCGCTGGTCGCGGTTGGGGTGGCCGGGCGCGTTCAAGCCGTCCGGTCGTTGTTGGCCAGCGTTGTGCTGCTGCTGATCGTCGACCCGTGGCTGGCTCGCTCGTGGGGCTTTGCTCTATCGGTTGCAGCGACAGCTGGACTGGTGCTGTTGGCCAGGCGCTGGAGTGGGCGGCTACCCCAGCGTTGGCCGCTCCCGCTGCGCGAGGCCACTGCGGTGGCGATGGCCGCTCAGGTGGCGACCCTGCCTCTGGTCGTTGCGCTGTCGGGGCAGGTTGCCGTGCTGTCGGTGGTCGCCAACCTCCTCGCTGCGCCCGCGGTGGCTCCGGCCACGGTGCTGGGCGCTGCCGCTGCCGCCGTCTCACCGGTGCTACCGGGAGTGGCCCATGGGTTGGCGTGGCTCGGGCAGTGGCCAGCGGCCTGGATCGCCACGGTGGCGCACCGAACAGCAACTGCGCCGCTGGCTACGATGCCGTGGCCCCAGGGCTGGCTCGGCGGCGCCCTCGGGTTGGGGTGTCTGTTGGCGGGTTTTGCGGTGTGGTGGGTGGGCGATGGCCGAGGGTGGTGGCAACCGCGTCGGCTGCTGGTTCTTGGGCTGGCGATGGCCATCTTGGTGGCGGTGTTCGTCGCCGGTCCTGGTCGGTGGCCTCCGCGCGGATGGGTGCTAGTCGCCTGTGACGTGGGTCAGGGGGACGCGTTGGTCGTCAACCTCGGAGATGGTGCCGGCCTCGTTGTTGACGCTGGCCCCGAACCGGCCCTGGTCGACCGGTGCCTTGACCGTCTCGGTATCGAACGGGTACCGCTGCTGGTCCTCACCCACTTTCACGCCGACCATGTCGATGGCATCACCGGGGTGCTCGACGGGCGCACCGTTGAATCGGTGCTGGTGAGTTCGCTGCGCGATCCGCCAGACCAAGTTGACGCGGTGGCGGCGGCAACGCACGGCATGACGGTCGCCGACGCCGTGCCCGGGCAGACGGGGCAGTGGGGCCCGGCATCGTGGCGAGTCCTCTGGCCAGGTGAGCCGATCATGGGCGAGGGGTCTGATGCCAACAATGCGTCTGTCGTGTTGCTGGTCGAGGTCTCCGGGGTTCGCCTGCTGCTGACCGGCGACGTTGAGCCGGCGGCGCAGCAGGCGATGCTTCGCGAAGGTGCCGTACCCCGAGCAGATGTTCTGAAGGTTCCGCACCACGGGTCGCGCTTCCAGGATGCGGGATATAGGAGTGTCCCTGAACCCGGACACAAAACCCCGGCAGAACCCGGATAGATCTTTGTCGCGGAACGATCACAAGGGACGGGGCGTCTGACACTCTGTGAGGGGACGGGGAGGTATGTCTTGCGCTTAGGGAGCGCGGCCCCGCAAAGGAAAGGCCCTGTCGTTCCAGTTGTCTGAAAGTAGAGGAGTTAGAGCATGCATCGGCGAACACGGGCATTGGTCATTGGTGTGGTGGTGGCATCGGCGGTGACAGCGGCCGGTGTTGCAGTCGCCGGTAGCCGGCAGCCGATCGTGCCCTCGACGACATTGGCGTGGCAGAGCTTCCACCGCTCCGGGCCTAGCTACACGTACGGGTCGGATTTCGGCTCTATCGGCTTGATGCGTCCCACCACGATCACGGTGGACCAGCCGTCGATTATGGTGGTGCAGGCTTCGTTTACTTACCGCACCTCCCGTGACCCGTCCGTGGCCAGCTTGAGTGTTGTCCCGGCTGGCAAGCCGCCAAGCCGAGGACTGACCGCGCAACCCGACCAACGTCCACTGGCCGCCGCGGTACAACACCGGTCACCCACCGTCGCGTTCCGTGTAGTCATGGAACCAGGAACGTACAAGGTGAGCCTTACACTCAACTCCGGCTTCCGAGAGGGCGGAGCGCACGGCCGGGCATCCGACGTGCAACTCCAGGGACAACTGTTCCCCACACCATGACCTCCACCCTGCAAACAAGATCCACTAGTCAGATATCTCCGCCGTCATGACCGGTCTTGTAACCCGGACGAGAAGAGTTTCGCTTTTGGCGATCACCGCAGGTGCTTGTCTGGTCTTCTCCGGCTGCACGGGCAGCCCTCAATCGGTATCCCCATCGGCTAGCCCAACCAGCTCCGGACCGACGCTGCGCGGTGTGGCAGTCGAGTCCTTCACCTGCGCCGCACTGTTGCCAGACCGTCCGTTCGATTATGTGCGGTTCCAGTCGACGTCCGGGCTGCTGGCGTGCGGCTCTGAACTGTCGACAACCGGCGTCGGACTCTCCGCGACGGATCCAGATTTCAGCGAGGTGCTCACAGCACTGAGCGCGAAGGACGTCAACCAGGATCGGCCGTGCTCCCCGCCCCTGGGGAGGACCTGGTCTCTATCTTTCCTGGCTTCAGCGTCTGGCCAGGCCTACATCGTCCGAGTGCCTCGGGGCGGTTGCGGAGCGATCCAGCCGAAGCTGTCACACGCCTTGAAGTCCGCGGGGATTGAGCTCAAGCACTATCCGCAAAGCGGTTGATCTCCCAGCACCCGGTCCGTCCGACCTTGCGAGTGATCCGGTCCCAGAGGGTCGAAATTGTCACTGGATGAATGGTTCAGAGGGCGGTGGGGGTACCTGAACACGGACGGACTGATGTCATCGGATTGGCACACATTCAGGCAAATGCCGAGGGCGGCGACAGTGCTACGGGAGCACGGGAAACGCGTCAACAAGTCGATCCGCGTATGCCTCGGCTGAAGGCCTAACGAAGTCGAAGTCCACATTGTGCCAAAGCAGGAGCGCCAGCGCTGATGCAACAAAGGGGGCGATTGCCGCCCTAACCGACCCGGCGTGGTCTGACGAGAACAGGACGAAACAAGTCGCAGCTGAGATCACCAACACCAACCATGAATATGTGACGGCGAGGCGCTTGAGGCCCAGGAGATTCCGCGCGAACCCGTAGTTGCCGTTCTCTTTGTGAAGAAGCACTAGATCGGATCGGTCGCGCGCCATGGCTACAACTCGCTTCATCGCCGCCTCGTACTCGTTGTCGGCGCCCTGTGGTGAGATCTTCTCCTCGTCCGCGCTCGGTAGCCTTAATCCCGGAGCCAGTATTCGTTCCACCTCGCCATGCCGGCGTTCGACTTCCACGACACTTGGGTTGTCGGCGAAACGCATACGGCTGGTTGTTGGGAAGCCGCCCCAGGCGTCAATCAAGGCAGGCTGAATCCTGTATCCTGCTCGGCGCGCTATCAAGGCCGCATATGTCATGAGTCCCAACGAAACGATTGTCCACAGCCTTTGTGCGCCTTCGAGGATCGGAAGCGCTGCGATACCAGCAACCAGTACTGGCGCTGCCGCAAGGACCGCGGGTGCGAGACGAGCCTTGGTCTCGTAGGCATCCACCAACGCGCTAGTCCTCATCCTCGTCGAGAGGGCCAACTGGAGAAGCAGGGCCGTAGCCGTCACGATCTGGCGCATCGTAAAAGTGGCGAAGGCTGTTCCCCTCAGTCGCGAAAACGGATGCCCCCCGACGGTTCAATGCGTTCGTCACTTTCGGCGATGGGTGTTTGGGATCCTTCTTGGCGGAGCTAATGAATGACGTCCATGAAGTGGTGTTCCGTCCCGGCTCACCGAATATTCGATTGAGCAGGGACGGCGACAAGTTTCGCTTGCTTCCATGGTGCGGGCCCTGGAAGAAAGTGGGAGGAGCGGCAGGGAAGATTCCTAACACGGCTTCATACTCGTCCCATGCGTTGTTCAGTGCATCGATTCCAGCATCCCCATTGAATATCATGCGTCGCTTTGGTTCGGCCTGGACGAGCGTGACCACCGAGCTGCTATTCCGAGAACTTGTGTCCCCGTCTTCACCGAGCGTCTCTATGGGCAGGTATGACAGACCGCGATCCAAGTAGTCCGCGGCCTTGCTCAGAACTGCGCTATCCGTCAGTTTGTGGAGAAGACTGGCCAGATCGACAGAGCCGCTCTTTGCAAGTTGCTCGCTCAGCAGTAATTCGTAGTAGTTCCGTGTGGGTCCCAAGATTCGAAGTTGTCCCGAGAACCGAGATAGTCCCGCGAATGGCTCAACCACGGGGACGTCGTGGTCTTCGGCGAGCCCAATCAAAGCGTCGATGACTTCGATGTTGCTCATACCCGTGGCGTCGGCTGTGTGGTCATGTGGCACATGCAAGAAGAGCTCACGAAC
>JANLWJ010000408.1:0-4099 GCA_031364455.1 Actinomycetes bacterium
GAGGACTTCTTCCGAGCGATGCTCCCGGTCAGCATGGCCTTGGCGGCTCTCACCGTGGCTGCCCTGGCCAGCCTCCTGGGACGTCGTGGGCACCGCCTGACACTCGACCACTCGATGGCGGCGGTCAGCCTCGGCGCTCCACTGATGGCACTGATCCTCGTCGACCTCAACGGCCTAGGTGTCACTGATCCCGGCCTCATTGACCCGGCGTGGACGTCGTCAGCGCCTCGGTACTTCGTGTGCGGCGTTCCGATTGCCGTGGCCCTGCTCGTCGCGGTTACTGTTCAGAACCGCGTGCGACCCGCGCCATCTGCGGGCGTGAGTGGGCTAGCCCTACTCGCATCGGCCACCGCGCTCTTTCTGGCGATGGTTCCCGACGCCCAGGGCGGCGACACGGATCAGAGCAGCGGTCGGTTCACCTTCTGGATCGTTGTCGCGGTGGGGCTTCCCTGGCTGACTTTCGCAGCGCGGAAGCTGTCGGACGTTGCGAGCGCTGCGTTGCCGGACGAACGTCAGAGCACCCTGGCATAGCAACGGTTCTGCGGTTCGTTGCGGTAGTGACCGAAGCCGGGGATGCGCGCGTAGCCGCTCGACTCGTAGAGACCCATCGCCTCGGGCTGGGCGAGCCCGCTCTCCATGAGGATGCGGGTGAACCCCATGGCGCGTGCCTCGGCCTCGACCAGCGCCAAGAGTTCACGCGAGTAGCCGCGGCCACGGTACGTCCGCCGGATGAACATCCGCTTCACCTCGACGTCGTCCTCCGACCGTCGCCGCATTCCCGCGCAGCCAACGAGCTCGCCGTCGCGGTGGGCGAGCAGGAAGACTCCCTTGGGAGGAGCGAAGTCGTCGGGGTCGACAGGAGTCTCGTCACGGCCGCCATAGCGGATGACGTACTCCTCCTGCAGCTCCTCGATGAGCATGTGCGCGTCGGGCGAGTCGTAGCGCACTCGCTCCAGCGTGAAAGTCACGCCGGTCACCGTAACCGGGCGGGCGCCCCTACGCTCATCCCCCATGGCCCCCCGTCCACTCGAAGAGCTGGTCGATCCGTCGTGGCTGCCTGCTCTTGAACCCGAGGCCGCGACCATCGCTCGGATCGGTGAGTTCCTGCGCGCCGAGATCGCGGCAGGGCGAGGCTACCTACCGGCAGGCGAGAACGTGTTGCGAGCCTTCGGAACGCCCCTGGACGCCGTCCGCGTGCTCGTCGTCGGGCAGGACCCGTACCCGACGCCCGGCCACCCGGTGGGGCTCTCCTTCTCTGTCGCTCCCGAGGTGCGGCCACTGCCGCGGAGCCTGGCGAACATCTTTACCGAGCTCGGCGACGACCTCGGCCTGCCGCGTCCGATGACGGGCGACCTCTCCACGTGGGCTGCCCGCGGCGTCCTGCTGCTCAACCGAGTTCTGACGGTGCAGCCTGGAGCGCCGGCGTCCCACCGCGGAAAGGGCTGGGAACAGGTGACCGAAGCCGCGATCAAAGCTCTGGCGGCTCGGGGTGGGCCGCTTGTGGCGGTGCTCTGGGGGCGGGACGCGCAGGGGCTCGCTCCCCTACTGGGCGACGTGCCGCAGATCGCCAGCGCCCACCCGAGCCCACTATCGGCGTCGCGCGGCTTCTTTGGCTCGCGCCCGTTCAGCCGGGTCAACGGGGCGCTGGTGGCCCAAGCTGGCGAGCCAGTGGACTGGCAGTTGCCGTAGGCGCTCGACGCGCAAATCAGTGACCGAGGGTGACCCAAAGAACGCAGAGCGTGTCCGATTTGTCCCGATGTTGGGGATGACCTGTGCATAACGGACATCGACGGCCGACTGAGGGTCGAAGTGAGCGTCTTCCCCCGTCACGGTGCCGGTCTGTGGTCGAATCTCCTCCAGCAGAATCCTGGAGGGGATCAGATGGGGCAGGCGCGGCAGCGGTTCGTCGCGTCCTTCAGCGTCCTCCGGATTCGCGACATGCGTCGCGTCTGGGGCTCTCAGGTGCTCAGCGAGGTCGGCGACTGGGCGGCCCGCTTCGCGCTTGCCGTGCTCGTCTACGACCGCACCGGCTCGGCCTTCCTCACCGCAGCGACGCTCGCCGTCACCTACCTTCCCTACCTGCTGAGCCCGATCATCACGCCGATCGCCCAGCGCTACTCCCTGCGCCGGATGATGATCGGCTCGGACGTCATCCGGATGGTGCTGTACGCGCTGATTGCGCTGGCGCTGCCGACGTGGTCGCTGCTGGTACTGGCATTCGTTGCTGGCCTGGCGTCGCCACCCTTCGAGGCCGCCCGCACCGCGATCATCCCCGAGGCCACCGGTGAAGACCGGATGGCCGACGGATACGCCCTGAGCAACGTCACGTTCCAGACCGCGCAAGCGCTGGGCCTCGCAACCGGTGGCGCGCTGCTGCTGCTCATCGGCCCGCAGGCAGCACTCATCATGAACGCCGCGACGTTCGGCATCTCCGCCGTTCTCCTCTTCGGCATCTCCGCAGGGCGGCAACCGCCTCCGCCGGAACCCCCGATCACGCGCACCCGTAACGCGTTCACGCTGATGTCACGGCGGGGGCTGCTGCGTCAGATGCTCTTCTTCTTTCTGCTGCTGGCCCTGGCCGACGCCGCGATCAGCGCGCTGCTCCCGGTGTTCCTGCGCAGCGAGGACATCAACCCGCTCGTGATGGCGGCGCTGATCGCCACCGCGCCGCTGATCGGTGCGTTCAGCGGCACCATCGTTCCGCGCGAGGGGTCCCCAACGCGGCTGCTCCGCATCTCGTGCACCATCACGATCCTGGCTGCCAGCCCGGCGGCTCTGTTTTTCGCGCTCGCGGGATCGGGCCAAGGGATGACGACGGTGGTGTTGGCCTTCCTCGCCGTCGCCGCCTTTGGCGTCACGATCGCGGCAGACGTCCCGACCATGACCGGCTCAATGATGATGGTGCCTGAGCAGTTGCGGGCGCCGTTCGTCTCGATCGTGCAGCCCGGGTTGATGGGTATCCAAGCCTTCGGCGCGCTCGCGGCGGGTGCGATGGCATCGCTGCTGCCCACGACGTCCACCATGGCGATCGCGCTGATCGTGCCGGTGGCCTACAGCTCGTGGGCGCTCATCCGCACGCTGCCGCCCGCTGTGATCGACCTGCGATCGCCAGCCGACAGCGATGTCGCTAATGCCCCCTCGGACGAGGCATCGGACGCCTCGCTGCCGTAGCCTGCCTTGCTGTGAGGGCACTGGTGATCGCCAACAGCGGCGACGACGACGCTGGGCATGTCGGCGAACGACTGCAGCAGCGCGGGTTCGAGCTCACGCTCTTCCACCGCGACGGTATGGGTGAGATCGACCTCGATGGCGTCGACCTGCTCGTCATGCTGGGGTCGGACTGGTCGGTCTACTGGGAGAAAGTCGCCAACCACGTCGACCGTGAGTCAGCCGCAGTGCGTGCTGCCGCGCACTCCGACACCCCCGTCCTCGGGATCTGCTACGGCGGACAGCTGATGTCTCACGCGCTGGGCGGTTCGGTGGAGCGCGCACACCGCGGCGAGCTCGGCTGGTACGAAATCACGACAGACGATGCGGACCTGGCACCCCCTGGGCCTTGGTTTGAGTACCACGTCGACAAGTTCACACCACCGCTAGGCGCTGAGGTTCTTGCGGCGACCGGTGCCGGGCCACAGGCCTACCGGCTGGGGCGCATGCTCGCGCTGCAGTTTCACCCCGAGGTGTCACCGGAGATCATTCACCGCTGGGGCAAGGACGCCGCAGCCGATGCCGATGCATACGGCGTCGACCTTGATGAGGTCTTCCGTCAGAGTGAGCTGCTCGCCGAGCAAAACCGGCAACGTTGCTACACCCTGATCGACGCGTTCCTCGACCGGGTGGCGTTTCCCCAGAACTGACCCGCTGCCCGGTTCCGCGCCATCAGAGGTGGCGGAAACGGGGCGGAGGTGGCGGCAGGCCGCCACCTTTGTGCACGATGACCACGTCACCTGATCATCGTGCAGGGAAAGGGAGGCGGCGGCGAGGTCGGAAGGTCAGAGGGCGACGTCGCAGCCCATGGCGATCGCTGAGTGCAGCGAGGTCATCCCCACTGACTCGTAGAGACGCGTAGCACCTGTGGAGTTCTGCGTGTCAACGCCGA
>JANLWJ010000420.1:0-6357 GCA_031364455.1 Actinomycetes bacterium
CACCAAGTCAGCTATGCGGCAACACCCGGTTCACAACCAAAAGCACCTCATCGCAGCCGTGGGTGCCATGTGGGACGACGCCCAGTATCGCGAGGAGCGCTACGCCGCACTCGCCGTCCTACAGGTTCCAAGACACCGATCTTGGCGTGACCTCACGCTGCTCCCGCTCTACGAACACTTAGTAGTAACTGGTCGCTGGTGGGATCTCGTTGACGACCTCGCGTCGCACTCGATCGGTGAGTTGCTGCGGGCTTACCCGACCGAGGTGGCGCCTGTCATGCGCGCCTGGGCCTCCGACGACGACCTGTGGCGACGCCGCGCCGCCCTCGTCTGCCAAGTGGGGGCCAAGTCAGACACCGACCCCGATCTCCTTGCCGACATCATCACGGCAGCCGTCGACGAGCGGGACTTCTTCGTACGCAAGGGCATCGGATGGGCGCTCCGCGACTACGCCAGGACTGACCCCGACTGGGTCCGCGCCTTCGTCGCCGAACACGCCGATCAGCTGAGTCCCCTTTCGATCCGCGAGGCGACCAAGCACCTGGGCTGGCCCAGGGCTACTGACCAGTAGCATCGAGGTGATTGTTCACTCTGGGAGGTTCTGTGGTCAGCACTGCCGTCGGCAGCCCGCACGAGGTCGTCTTCGTCGACGGCGTACGCACGCCGTTCGGCAAAGCGGGCAGCCGCTACGCCAACACCCGAGCCGACGACCTCATCGTCAAGGTGATCCGCGAGCTGCTGCGCCGCAATCCCTCACTCGCTCCCGAGCGGATCGACGAGGTCGCGATTGCGGCGACCACGCAGATCGGTGACCAAGGCCTCACTCTCGGCCGCAGCGCCGGGATTCTGGCCGGCCTCCCCCAGTCTGTGCCTGGCTACTCGATCGACCGCATGTGCGCTGGCGGTATGACCGCTGTCACGACGCTGAGCGCAGGCATCGCAGCAGGAGCCATCGACGTCGGCCTCGCCGGTGGCGTCGAGCACATGGGCCGCCACCCGATGGGCGAGGGCATCGACCCCAACCCACGATTCGTCGCCGAGCGCCTCGTCAACCCTGATGCGCTCGTCATGGGAAAGACGGCCGAGAACCTGCACGACCGCTTCCCCGAGCTGACCCGCGAGCGAGCCGATGCCTTTGCAGCAGCCAGCCAGCAGAAGGTGGCCGACGCCTACACCGCAGGCGCCATCCAGCCCGACCTCGTTCCTGTTGCCGTCTGGGCCGAGGGCGGCGGCTGGGACCTGTCATCCACCGACGAGCCACCGCGTCCTGGCACCACAGCCGAGACGCTGGCAGAGCTGCGGACGCCATTTCGCCCGCACGGGCACGTCACTGCGGGCAACGCCGCAGGGCTCAATGACGGCGCGACCGGGGCGTTGGTGACCTCGGCTGCCACTGCCGAAGAGCTCGGCCTCACCCCCAAGATGCGAATGGTCGGCTACGCGTTCGCCGGCGTCGACCCGGCTCTCATGGGGGTCGGCCCGATCCCGTCGACCGAGCGCGCGCTGAGCCGTGCCGGGCTCACCATCGGCGACATCGGCCTGATCGAGATCAATGAAGCGTTCGCCGTTCAGGTGCTCGCCTTCCTCGACCACTTCGGCATCGACGACGACGACCCGAAGGTCAACCGCTACGGCGGAGCGATCGCCTTCGGTCATCCGCTCGCGTCGTCCGGGATCCGCCTGATGATCCAGCTCGCCCGGCAGTTCGCCGAGCATCCCGACGTCCGATACGGCATCACGACGATGTGCGTCGGCCTCGGCCAGGGGGGAACGGTCATCTGGGAGAACCCGAACCACGACGGCGAGGGGAGCCCGGCATGAGCACCGCCACCACGACGCTTCCCGATTTCCCCGACGAGGTCGTCACCGAGACGAAGATCCACTACGTCGACCTCCCTGGCGGCGCCGGCAAGGCGGCGCTGCTCACCCTCGACAATGGCCGCGACCACAAGCGCCCCAACACCTTCGGCCCCGCGTCGCTGGCATCGCTGGAGGCTGCCCTCAACACGGTGGCCACGCGCGACGACCTAGTGGCAGTCTGCCTCACCGGCAAGCCCTTCATCTTCAGCGTCGGAGCAGACCTCAGCGTCTTCCGCCAGCTCACCTCCCACGAGCAGGTACTCGAGATCGGCCGCCTCGGGCACCGCGTCTTCAACAAGCTCGCGACGCTTCCGGTGCCGAGTTTCGCATTCATCAACGGCGCATCAATGGGCGGCGGCCTCGAGGTCGCCCTGCACTGCACCTACCGCGCCGTGTCTGCGGCGGCTCCAGCCATCGCGCTGCCAGAGGTTTTTCTCGGCCTCATCCCCGGCTGGGGCGGCGCGACGCTGCTCCCGCGCATCGTCGGCCCGGACAACGCCGTCACCGTCATCGTGCAGAACCCGCTGACCTTCAACACGATGCTCAAGCCCAAGCAGGCGGTCACCCTCGGAGTCGGTGACGTGCTGCTCGACGGCGCCGACTTCGTCGAGCAGTCGCTCGCGTGGGCGGCGACCGTCGTCACCGGCGCACAGACCGTCACGCGCCCCGAGCCGACGGACGCCGAGTGGGACGCAGCACTAGCACGCGCCAGGGCGGTTGTCGCCGGGCGCACGAAGGACGTCCCGCCAGCCCCACAACGTGCTCTCGCACTGCTGACCAATGCGCGAACAGCGTCCCTGGCCGACGGCTTCGCCGCCGAGGACGAGGCGCTTGCCGACCTCACCCTGAGCCCCGAGCTAGCCTCTTCGCTATACGCCTTCGACCTCGTGCAGAAGCGCGCTAAGCGGCCGGTGGGAGTTCCCGATGTCGAGCCGGCTCCCGTCACCTTCGTCGGTCTGGTGGGTGCTGGCCTGATGGCACGCCAGCTCGCTCTACTCATCGCGGAAAGACTCAACGTCCCGGTACACCTGATCGACATCAACGAGGACGCCGTCACCAAGGCCCGAGAGGCCCTCGCCGCTGACTTGCAGGCTCGCGCAGCCAAGGGCCGGCTTCGCCCCGACGTCGCCGGACGTCTGCAGCAGCAGATCACCTTCGGCACCGACCGAGCCGCACTCGCTGACGCCGACCTCATCATTGAGGCAGTCGTCGAAGATCTCGCCATCAAGCAGGGCATCTTTGCCGACCTCGAGAACATCGTGCGCGACGACTGCGTGCTGGCGAGCAACACGTCGTCGCTCCCGGTCTCAGCGATGGCCGCTGGCCTCAAGCACCCCGAACGCGTTGTCGGCTTGCACTTCTTCAACCCTGTCGCCGTGATGCAGCTCGTCGAGGTCGTCCGTGCCCCGCAGTCCGGCGACCAGGCGATCGCCACCGCCTTCGCCGTCACCAAGCAGCTGAAGAAGTCAGCGGTCCTGGTTGTTGACTCCCCCGGCTTCGTGGTCAACCGCGTCCTCATCCGACTGCTCTCCGAGGTGATGCGCGCTGTTGACGACGGCACCGACTTTGCCACTGTCGATGCGAGCCTGGACCCGCTCGGAATGCCGATGTCGCCGTTCGCTCTGCTCGAGCTGGTCGGGACCGGTGTCGCCGCGCACGTCGTCGGTGCGATGCACCGCGCCTTCCCCGACCGGTTCGCCGCTTCGCCGACCCTGGACGCGCTCGCCGCCGGCGGTTACCGCACCGTCTACGACACCGACGGCGGCGCTCCAGCCATCAACCCCGAGGTCGCGGCGCTCGTGCCGTCGGCCGCTGACGCGCCACCATCTGGCAACGACGTACGCGACCGGGTCCTGCGCGCACTCGCCGAAGAGATCGGCCTGATGCTCGACGAAGGTGTCGTCAGCGCGGCGGCCGACATCGACCTCTGCATGGTCCTCGGTGCCGGCTGGCCCTTCTGGCTCGGCGGGATCACGCCGTATCTCGACCGCTCCGGCGTGACGGACGCCGTACGCGGCGGCCGGTTCCACCCGGGGCTTCCCGACGCTACTCGCTGACCCCGATCACTTGCTCACCAACCGACAGCTCGACCCCGGGCAACTCGGTGGCTGACAGGTCCTCATGCCAGGCAGCGACGTCTCCGTCAGCGAGCGGTACGAGGAGCCAACCCCCCGGCCCCGGGATGGCTTGCTGTCCAGCGGCCGGCGAGAGCCCGTCGACCACCTCGAGGCCATCCGGCGCACCCAGCGCCAGGGCAGTCCGCCCGTCCTGATCGGCGACGACAACAGCAATGCCCCCGATCTCAGGCACAAGTCGGGGCGCGCCCACCTCGCGCCAACCCGCCGGGATCTCCACATTGGTCGACATACCCGAGGTCACGTCGACCATCGCCGCCGCGCAGCCCGACGTCAGGCAACCGGTGGTGACCAGAGCGAAGCGGTCGCTGACCTCACGGACCCCCACCACCCATCCCATGTCGCGGATCTGCTCCTGCAGCTGCGGGTCCCACAGGATCAGTCGTCTGGTCCGGAACCCGCCCCGCACGGCCACCAGGCCATCGGCAGCCGCCCCCACGACCTGCAAGCGCGGAGGAACGCTGAACACCTTCGACCGCCAGGTGCCGTAGGCGCTGGCCAGAGCCACACCGCCAGCAGTGGGTGGGTCGCTATCGACAACGAGCCAGACCGACGTGCCGGACGCTGGCGCCACCAAGTCAGCCTCACCGATCGCGTAGGGCTGCTGGTCACCGATGTACCCGACGACCGAGTCAGCGAAGCCAACGTCCTCGGTAGGGCGCTGCACCACCACGCCCGATCCCACGACCGTCGCCGTACCAGTCGTGTCAGACTCGCGTTCACGGTTGCCCACCGCGTCGGTCGCCGACGTGCGGGCACCGGTGTCGACCTCTACCCAGGTCAGGCCAGCTGGGCCGTTGGTGAGCACCCGAAGCCCGGTCGGCGGAGGGCCGGTCTGCCACGGCGCCACCTCGACCAGGACCACAGCGACGAGGACGACGGTCACGACCGCCCCCACAGCCCATCGCATCCACCTCGGCACGGACCGGCCTCGCATCGAAATGCGTGAAGACGATGGACCAGCGTCCAACACGTCCGGGTCGGTGAGCCTCACAGGTTCACAGTGGGGGGTGCGCTCCCGCTCGGCAACCGCTGGCTCTCGGTAGTCGCCGCTACACGGGGGGTCACCGGCGGGGGCAGAAGGGTGGCGGAGTCGTTGAGTTCAGGCGCTAGTGACGCCCAGCGTCTACCGTCGGCAGGTGGACTCCCTTCGACCTGCGTCTTCGCTGTCGCAAACGGTCGCCATGCGACGAACGGTGCTGGCTGTCTCGGTGCTCGACAACGTCGACCTCATGCCGGGCGAGACGAGCGTGACTTTTCAAGGGTCTCACCCCGATCTGGTTCTCGGCTGGGACGAGATCGCCCTGGCGATCGGCGACAGCGATCCCGACACCGACACCGCACGCCAACGACTGCGCATGTGGGTACAGCTACGCGCCGGGTTGGCGCGGCTGCCTGACCCTGAGGCGATGGCGCGTCCGGTGGGTCTTCCCCCAGAACACCCGCTGCACCCTGGTCGAGCTTGGGTGAAGGCCAGCGTTCCCGGCGAAGCGCTTGACCTCGGCCTCGGGATCCTCGGACTTTTCGGCGACCCAGACCAAGTCGTGGTCGCTCCACCCGCCCTACTCCTGGCCGCCGGGATCGACGCCGATCCGTGGTGGCCGTATCAGGCCCGCGAGCTCGAGCGGACGGGGCGGCTTGCGGCCGAACGCCTGCTGCGCGACGAGACTGCGCCGTTGCGCCCCTTCGGCGACCTAGACGTCCTGACCCTGCTCTGCTCGACCGCATTTCGGGCTGCGCTCTGCGAAGCCGACCCACTCGGCTGGCGCACCGCGGCGGTCCCGATGCGGACGCGCGGCTGGCTCGACCTCGGCCGGATCGACCCTGCCTTCGCAGCTGCAGCGGCACTGGCCACCGACCCCGACGAGCGCGGATTCGACCGAGCCGTCCTGGTCACGCCAGAAGAAGTGGTCATGGTGATTGCCGGCGGACGCTCAGCCCGACACGCCCTGCAGGATCCACCGGCAAGCCTCGACCCCTGGCTACGGGGCCGCTAGCCCGCTACGACGAGCGGCGCTCGTCCAGCGATGTCGGCGCCGGGGGCGCTGCCTCTTCGGGGAGAGCGAGCGAAGAGAGCCCGCTGACCCGCTCGACGACAGCCCGCGCCACCTGCTGAGCGGTCAGCCCCTCGGTGACCATCACCTCAGCCCGCGTCCCGTGGTCGAGGAAGCGGCGCGGCAGCCCGACGATATGAACCGGCGTGGCAACTTGCGCGTCCTGCAGCGCCTCGGTGAACGTGGCGCCGACTCCTCCGACGCGGAGGTTGTCCTCGACAGTGACGACGAGCCGGAAATCAGCTGCGAGCGTGACCAAGTCCGCTGAGACCGGAAGCACCCACCGGGGGTCGGCGACGGTCACGCCG
>JANLWJ010000426.1:0-2710 GCA_031364455.1 Actinomycetes bacterium
CGCATAGCGGTAAACGCTTCGTGTCCTGGGGTGTCGATGAAGGTGATCGCGCGGTCCCGACCGTCGTGGGGCACGTGCACCTGGTAGGCGCCGATGTGCTGCGTGATTCCACCAGCCTCGTCGGAGACGACGTCGGTGGACCGGATCGCGTCGAGCAGCTTGGTCTTTCCGTGGTCGACGTGACCCATGACGGTGACGACC
Organism: Actinomycetes bacterium; assembly: GCA_031364455.1. GTDB lineage: Bacteria > Actinomycetota > Actinomycetes > JAHEKZ01 > JAHEKZ01 > JAHEKZ01. The sequence goes on from JANLWJ010000426.1 coordinate 202, forward strand.
GGCGGCCGCGGCTGCAACGTGTCCTCGTCCTGCCCAGCGACCTCAGCGTCGAGGTCGATGTCGAACGACTCGAGAAGCTCGCGGTCTTCGTCCTCGGGGCTGACGATCTGGACGTCGTAGCCGAGCTCACCTGCGAGCAGGGCGAAGGTGTCCTCGTCGAGCGACTGTGTGGCAGTCGCCATCTCGCCGAGGGTGAAGAGCACCGCGACCAAGGACGCCGGGTTGGCGTTGATCCGCTCGGCGAAGTCGGTCAGCGACGCACCACGGGGCAGGCGGACGATCTCGCCCTGACCCCGGGGTACCTGCACACCGCCGATCGTCGGTGCCTGCAGGTTGTCGAGCTCTTGGCGCCGCTGCTTGCGGGACTTGCGGCCCCGCTGCTTGCCACCGCCACGGCCAAAGGCACCAGCGGTCTGACCGCGACCAGCGGGGCGACCGCCACCACCGGGGCGACCAGCGAAACCGCCACCAGCACCGGGTGCACCGCCACCGCCGCCTGGGCGACCGGGTGCGTACCCGCCGCCGCCACCGGGGCGACCAGCACCACCGGGGGCACCGGGAGCGCCGGGGCGACCAGCACCACCGGGAGCGCCTCGGCCGGGCGCACCAGCGCGTCCAGCTGGCGCTGGACGACCGGGCATCATTGCTGGGTTCGGGCGAGCGCCACCGGGACGCGGTGCGGCCGGACGCGGAATGCCAGCGTCCTTGCTCGTGAAGGGGTTGTTGCCTGGGCGCGGAGCCGCTGGTCGAGCAGCACCGGTGTCTTTGCTGGTGAAGGGGTTGTTGCCAGGACGCGGACCGGCAGGTCGAACCGGGGCCTCTGCAGCCGCCGGCTCGTGGGCAGCCGGCTCAGCTGCCGGTGGCTCTGGCGCCTGCGGGGCAACCGGAGCGGCCGGAGCGGCCGCCGGGGCCAGTGAGGCCACTGCCACCGGCTCCACCGCGGACTGCGGCTCAGCAGGGGCTGCCGTCTTGGCTGCTGCCTTCTTGGTGGTCTTCTTCGCCGGAGCCGCATCACCTGCTGGCTGCGCGGGGAAGACCTCTTTGAGCTTGCGAACGACGGGGGGTTCAACGGTCGACGACGCCGACCTGACGAACTCCCCCATGTCTTGGAGCTTGGCCAGAACGACCTTGCTCTCTACTCCGAGCTCTTTGGCGAGCTCGTACACCCGGACCTTAGCCACTGCTCTCCTGTTCCTTTAGGTCCAGGCCTGGTGGCGTGGACCGTTAGTACGTCGACATGCTCATTGGTGCGCGCTCATCGCGTGCTCGTCGCCATCTCGTCCTGCTTTCGGTCGGTCTGCGCTACTGGAAAAGGCACCTTCAATGGGACTGCTGTACTTGGTGCATCTGGTCACGCAACTCACTGACGTCGAGACTCCCGCTGAGCCGTAAGGCCCTGGGGAGCGCCCGCCGCCGTTCGGCGAGGTCCAGACAATTCAGGGAGGGGTGCAGGTACGCACCTCGCCCATGGAGCCGGCGGTCTGGGTCGAACCGGGCGATCCACTCATCAGAGCGCTCCGCCTGCTTCGGCCGGGCGACCACCCGAACCATGTCAGCCTGAGGCGCCCGAGCACGACATCCCACGCACGTACGAACTGCGGTACGCACAGGAATCGACGCCGACGGGCGGTCAGCCACGGAGCACTCTACCCGGTCAGCCGTTCGACTCGTCGCTCGGCGGCTCCGGCGGGGCGTCCGATGGCTCGGAGGGGCCAGGTGGCTGCTGGTCCACGGCGGGTGCAGTGTCCGAGACGATGTCGATCCGCCACCCGGTCAGCCGGGCCGCCAGCCTGGCGTTCTGCCCCTCCCTACCAATGGCGAGCGAGAGCTGGTAGTCGGGGACAACCACCTGCGCAGCACGCGCGTCAGCGTCGACAACGGTGACCGATGAGACCCTTGCTGGCGATAGAGCGTGCCCGACGAACTCGGCCGGATCGGCTGACCAGTCGACGATGTCAATCTTCTCTCCGTGCAGCTCGGCCATCACCGCGCGAACCCTGGCGCCCATCGGCCCGATACAGGCGCCCTTGGCGCCGAGGCCCGGCTTGTGCGAGTGCACCGCGATCTTGGTGCGGTGTCCGGCCTCGCGGGCGATCGCCGCGATCTCGACCGAGCCGTCAGCGATCTCGGGCACCTCGAGCGCGAAGAGGAGCTTGACCAGCCCCGGGTGGGTGCGCGATACCGTCACGACCGGCCCTCGGCCGCCCTTGCGGACGCCGACGACGTAGCAGCGGAGCCGCTCGCCATGCACGTACTGCTCGCCAGGCACCTGTTCGGCGGCCGGAAGCTGCGCCTCGAGCTGGCCCAGGTCGATCAGCACCATGTGCGGGTCAAGACCCTGCTGGATGACACCGGAGACCAAGTCACCATCACGTCCGGACCAGGCACCGAAGGACGCCTCGTCCACGGCGGCACGAAGCCGCGCCAAGATAAACTGGCGCGCCGTCGGCGCGGCGACCCGACCGAAACACACCGGGGTGTGGTGCCACACACGCACCACCCCCCCCGC
>JANLWJ010000470.1:0-11037 GCA_031364455.1 Actinomycetes bacterium
TCGCGAGCGCGGCATCCGGCGCTTCGTTGCCGAGGTGCTTCCGGAGAACGCGCGGATGCTCGAGGTCTTCGAACACGCTGGATACAGCGCTCGGTCGGTGCGTGACGAAGGGTTCATCGCGCTGTCGTTCGACATCACTCCGACGGCTTCGTCGCTGGCGGTGACCCATGCTCGAGAGCAGCGGGCGGAGGCGAACTCGGTGGCCCGCCTGGTCCGACCGCGGTCGGTTGCGGTCGTTGGCGCGAGTCGCGATCGCAAGTCGATCGGGTTTGCGGTCGCCCGCCACGTCGTCGATGGCGGCTTCGCCGGGCCACTCGTCGCCGTCAACCCCAATGCCGGCGACGAAGTGGCGGGGTTGTCCTGCTACCCGACTCTTCAGTCGGCCCCAGGGCCCATCGACCTCGCGATCGTGGCTTCCCCCGCTTCGACTGTGGCTGAGATCGTCCAGGACGCCGCGGCGGCCGGCGTGCACAGCCTCGTGGTGGTCTCCTCCGGCTTCGGCGAGAGCGGACCGGAGGGCTGGGCGGCGCAGCAGTCCTTGATGCGCAGCGCGCGCGCGGCCGGACTCAGGGTCTTGGGGCCGAACGCGCTCGGCTTCATCAACACCGACGACGACGTCCGGCTCAACGCGTCGCTGTCCCAACACGTTCCACCGCGCGGGCCTATCGGCTTCTTCGCGCAGTCCGGCGCTCCCGGTGCAGCGCTTCTCGAGGCTGCGAGCAGGCGCGATCTCGGGATCTCGACATTTGTGTCAGCCGGCAACCGCGCAGATATCAGCGGCAACGACCTGCTGCAGTACTGGGAGGACGATGAGGCCACCGAGCTGGTGATGCTCTACCTGGAGTCGATCGGCAACCCGCGCAAGTTCAGCCGCATCGCCAGGAGGCTCGGCGTCCGCAAGCCGATCGTCGCCGTCAAGACCGGCCGCTCGACCCAGGGCGCGCCGCTGGGTCATGCCGTCCGTACCACGGGGCTGCACGCCGAGGCGGTCGAGCAGATGTTCACCCAGTCGGGGGTCATCCGCACCGACACCGTCGCTGAGATGTACGACGTCGCACAGCTGCTCGTTACCCAACCACTGCCCAAAGGAAACCGCGTGCTCGCCATGGGTAACTCCGATGCGATGACCCTGATGGCTGCTGATGCCGTTGCCGGCGCTGGACTGCAGTGGGTCGACCCACCCATGGTCTTCGGCCCACGTTCGACCCCAGAAGAGTTTGAGCGCGCGCTGGACGCAGCTGCCGACGACCCGGCCGTCGACGCGATCCTCACGATGTATGTGCCAGGCCTGCACGACACCGGCGCCGGCGCCGCGGCAGCCGTCCTCCGGGTAGCAGCCCGTGTCAACACCCCGATTCTCGGCGTGATGTTCGCCGTCGAGGGAACGCATCGACTTCTCGGCGACCGCACCGCTGGACGCCCCCAGGTCGGTTCGGTGCCCACCTACCCTGCCGTCGAGGACGCGGTGCGAGCGCTGGCCGCTGTGCACCGACACGTCGTGTGGCGTCGGCACGCCAGCGACACGCCTGTCGTCCCCGATGGCATCGATGTCGAGGCAGCGCGAGCCCAGGTGAGCGCCTGGCTGGCCGACAGCCCCGAGCAGCGCGCCCTGACCAACTCGGAGGCAACGGCCCTGCTTGCGCACTACGGCGTCAAGCTGTGGCCGCATCGCACTGCCCGAACTGCCGATGAGGCAGCCCAGGCGGCGTCCGAGCTCGGGTACCCGGTCGTGCTCAAGACGGTCGACACGTATCTCCGGTTGCGAAGCGACCTCGGTGGCGTCTTCTTCGACATCGCGGACGAGGGTGACCTTCGCTATCAGTTCGCGGCCCGTCTCACCGACCTCGAGCGGCTGGAGTACGACCGGCTGGTCGTGCAGCGGCAGGCCGAACCGGGGGTGTCGGTGGTCATCGAGACCGCTGAGGACCCGCTCTTCGGGCCCGTGGTGACCTTCGGGCTGAGCGGGGTGGCGTACGACGTCATGGGTGACAGGGCCTACGCGGTTCCTCCGTTGTCGGCCCACGATATCCAAGAGCTGCTCGACCGGCCCCGAGCGGCTGGGCTCCTACGACATGCCCGCTCCGGTCACGCGGTCGACCGCGAGCTGCTCGGCGACCTGGTGGCCAGGGTGGCCCGTCTCGCCGACGATGTGCCAGAGCTCGCTCACCTGGTTCTTCGCCCCGTCGTCACCTCCGAGCAGGGGCTCGCTGTCCTCGGGGCGGCCGTCACTCTGGGCCACCCGCAGAGTCGGACCGACCTACCGGCCCGCAGGCTTCTCGGCTGACCCAGGTGGGGCGGTCAGTGGCCGATGCCACAATGGATGGCATGACGGACCTACCGGTGACCACTCAGGGCCAGCACCAGAGCGAGCTCCGGGCGGCTGTTGAGCGATGTGGGTACTACCCCAACGTGGTGCTGCACTCGCTGGCACTAGCGGTGGCTGACGAAGAGCTCGTCTCGTTCCTGGTCCACCACGAGGCCACCTTCGACCGCGACGAGCTACGCCGCCACCTCACCGTTGTGCTGCTGACGCCGACGCGTCTGGTGATCGGGCACACCGACGACTACCCGGCGGACGAGATGACCGGCCCGCCGCACGCGGCTACCAGCACCGAGGCGGTGCGCATCGACCGTCTCACCTCAGTTGTCGTCAGTCATATCGTCGACAACCCTGCCGGCTACGACCCGGGTGCACTGCCTCGAGAGGTGGTCATCAGCGTCGGGTGGGGCGCGATCAGCCGCCTCGACCTCGAGCCGGCCAGCTGCGGTGACCCAGACTGTGAGGCCGACCACGGCTACACGGGCAGCTCAACAGTTGACGACTTCTCGGTGCGGGTCTCGGTTGCAGCTGACGGCATCGAGGGTGTAGAGCAGGCGGCTGCTTTCGCTCGCTCGCTGTCGGGCGCGACCAGCCGATAACCCGACCGGTGCGAGCGGCCCAACCCGACACCGAACCCCGACATCGAACCGGGTGGCTACTCCGGCTTACGGGAGCCGAAGAGAATCTCGTCCCAGCTAGGCACCGACGCCTTCTTCTTCCGCTTTGTCGGCGGGGCGTCCGGCACCGTCTCGCGACCGCGCAGCAGGGTGTCGATCGCTTCCTGGGTCCCCGACTTCACCGCAGGCTCTGTCTCGGCGGCTGGCTCTTCGGGCGTCTGCTGCTCAGCAGTTCCGGTGTCGTCGGCCGAAGCCTCGTTGACCGCGCGCACCGAGCGCAGCGGGGTCACGGCGGCCGTCGGCTCTTCCTCCAGCAGCCAACGGGCCTCGTCGTCGTCGGCGGTCATCGTGCGGCGAGCCGGGTCGTAGACCCACTCAGCCGATCGCTCCTTGCCACCGGCGAGGTAGTCAAGGCGCACTTCCCAGCCACCGTCGTCGCGGCGCCAGGCGTCCCACTGCATCCCGTCGCGGGGGACACCGCGCTGCTCGAGGCGCTGGCCGACGAGCTCGCCGAGCAGCATCACGGCACCGTGGTCGTCACGGCGAACGCTGACCTTGGCGGCCTCCTGGGCGATGTGCTCGCGCTCGTGCAGGATCGGTCCGGCAAAACGCTCAACGCGCTCGACAGAGATTCCGGCCTCGGCTGCGACCTCATTCGTGCTCTGCCCACTCCTGATCCGGGCCTGGATCTCGCGTGGGCTGAGCCGACTCTCGAGGTCGAGCTGAGTCTGGGTGGCCTCCGCTGACGGACGCTGCAGCAGAGATCGCAGGCGCGGGTCGACCGCCACATGCTCTTGCCCGCCATCTGCACGCTCGAGGATCAGTCGGGCACCGTCATCGGTGATGCCCACCAGTCGAAGGTCTGCCATGGCGGCAAGAATGTCACATCCCCTGGGATGAGTCGGAGCTCTCCCCTAGTTCGGTGTACGGGCGCGCCAAACTGGGCAGCCCCACCAGTGCTGCGAGTGTGGCCACCGCCCCTGCGGTGATGGCTACCCAGAACCCGGCATTGATCGAGACCTCGTCGACCAGCCAACCGCTGGCGGGGGAGCCCAACGCAAAACCAACCCCGATCGCCGTGGACGTCCAGGTCAGTGCCTGTGTCAGGGCGGACCCAGGCACCAGACGGGACGCCAGCGCGAAACCGGCGATCAGGGCCGGTGAGACGCCGGCGCCTGCGAAGAAGAGCACCGCCCCGATACCCACCAGGGAGTTCACGAAGAAGAGCGGTGCCAGCAGCAACGTCGTCGCCGCTGCGCCGCCCACGAGTTGGGCCGGCAGACCAGGGAGCCGCTGCGTTCCGCCGATGACCAGGCCCGAGAGCATCGAGCTGACCGACCACAGCGCCAGGACGACCCCGGCAGCTGCGACGCTGCCACCCTCGCGGGCGGTGGCGATCACCGTGACCTCGACGCCGGCGAAGACGACGCCGAGCATGGCCATCACGACGACGACGGCCGGCATGCCCGGGTAGGTAATGGCCAGTCGGCCGCCCAGTCGGGACTCCGGGCGCGGTGCCGGCTCGGTCGAGGTCTGTGCCAGGAAGGCCGCGGTTCCGCTCGCCCCGATCACGGCGGTGAGCGCCAGCGCGGCCGGCGGGCCGACCGTAGCGGCGACACCTGCGGCCAGCGGCGGACCGATGATGAAGACGAATTCGTCGACGACGGACTCCCAGGAGTATGCGCTTCTGAGCAAGGGTGACTCGGTCAAGAGGTACGACCACCTGGCCCGCACGGCCGCCCCGACGACCGGCAGCGCCGCCCCTGCGACGGCTGCGGCGATGAAGAAGGTCCAGAGTGGAGCATCGGTCGCGGACAAGATCAGGATCGCCGTGACGCCGAGCACGTGAATGGTGATCTGCGGCCCTATGACGCGCCGTTGGCCGTATCGGTCGATCAGCATCGCGATGGCGGGAGCGGCAAACGATCCGACCAGAATGTAGGTGGCATCGACGGCGCCGGCCAGGAAGTACGAGTCGGTGCTGTCGACGATGAGTAGCAGCAGGGCAAGGCCGCCCATGGCAAGAGGCAGCCGAGCGAAGAACCCGGCCAACGAGAAGGGCCAGGCGTGCGGCGTCCGAAGCAGCTGCGCGTAAGGACTGGCCATTTGGTCACGCTATCTGTGGAGGTTCCGCATGCGGACTAGGCGCGGTTGCTCGCTCCCCGGCGCCTCCGCCCGATTGCTGCCAGGATGCTGTCTATGGCCGACCGCTCAACAGAGGACCCGTTTGACGCACTTCTGTTCGTATCGTTCGGTGGACCGGAAGGGCCCGACGACGTTGTTCCGTTCCTGCAGAACGTCACGCGTGGGCGGGGGATCCCCGATGAGCGGTTGCGTGAGGTGGGTCAGCACTACTTCCACTTCGACGGGGTCAGTCCGATCAACGGGCAGAACCGCGAGTTCTTGACCAAGCTGCGCGCCGACCTGCCGCGCCAGGGGATCGACCTGCCGGTCTACTGGGGCAACCGCAACTGGGACCCCTACCTCGTCGACGCGCTGCAGCAGATGCGCGCCGACGGAGTGAAGCGAGCACTGGCCTTCTTCACGTCGGCCTACTCGTCCTACAGCGGATGTCGCCAGTACCGCGAGAACTTGGCGACTGCTCTCACCGAGATCGGCGGCGACGGGCCGACGGTCGAGCGCCTTGGGCCGTACTTCAACCATCAAGGCTTCCTCGCGCCGTTTGCTGATGCGACGAGTGACGCCGTGCGTGACCTCGGGGAGGCGGAGAGGTCGAGGGCGCGCCTGGTGTTCACGACGCACTCGATCCCCTTGTCGATGGCCGACAGCAGCGGCTCGGCAACTGGACTGCCCGGTGGTGCCTACGTCGCGCAGCACCGCGAGGTGGCCGGCTACGTCGCCTCGCAGGTTCTTGCCGCGACCGGTGTCGACCTGCCGTGGGACCTGGTCTACCAGTCGCGAAGCGGGGCTCCGCACATTCCCTGGTTGGAACCGGACATCGATGCGCACCTGCGCGATCTCGCACGCGACGGATGCTCGGCTGCCGTCGTGGTGCCGATCGGCTTCGTCTCCGACCACATGGAGGTGCTCTGGGACCTCGACACCCAGGCCAGGTCGACGGCCGCTGAGGTGGGACTCCCGATGGTGCGGGTTGCCACTCCTGGCACCGACCCCCGGATGGTGGCGATGGTTGGTGAGCTGGTCAGGGAGCGGCTCGACGGCGTGCTGCCCGAGGGCCGCGTCAGGGTCGGTGGGCTCGGCGCCAGTCCCGACCGGTGCGCTGCCGGCTGCTGCCCGAACCCTCGGTCGCCGTTGCTTGCCGTTGCCGGCTTCGACCCGGTTCCCGCGTCGTGACCGAGCCGGACGCCCAGGCGCTGACTGCGCTCGCCTCGGCGACCGCCCGTGAGGTCGGAAGTCATCTGCTGCAGTGGCGACGCGAGCGGCGCTCGATCGCATCGGACACCAAGTCCGGGCCCACCGATGTCGTCACGACGGCCGACCTCGAGGCCGAGGCGATGATCCGCGAGCGGCTGCTGGCCGCCTATCCCGATGCCGCCTGGTGGGGGGAGGAGAGCGGCAGAAGTAGCGGCTCCGGAGCCGATCTGGAGTGGGTGGTCGACCCCATCGACGGAACCGTGAACTTCCTCTACGGCCTTCCCGGATGGGCAGTGAGCATCGCAGCGGCTTGGCATGGCGAGGTCGTGAGCGCCGCTGTGATGGTGCCAACCACCGCAACAATCTTCTCGGCCAGCAAAGGGATGGGGGCCTGGGTCGACGACGACGGTCACCGCAGCCGTCTGGCCGTCACCGAGTGCGGTGAACTGTCCCAGGCACTCATCGCGACCGGCTTCGCCTACGCATCCGCCACCCGCGTCAGACAAGGGGCGGCCGTTGGCCGACTGGTCAGCCAGGTGCGCGACATCCGACGCGCTGGTGCGGCATCGGTCGACCTGTGTTCAGTCGCGGCCGGCCGGGTCGACGGCTACTTCGAGAGGGGCCTTCAGCCGTGGGACTTAGCTGCTGGCGGGCTGATCGCGCGCGAGGCAGGGGCTGTAGTGAGCGAGCGCGACGACGGCTCCGTCGTGGCGTCCGGTCCCAATCTGGCGGCAGCGTTGGAGGCGTTACTGGCTGAGGTAGGCGCCTGGCAGTAGCCGGGGAGGTATGGGTCAGTCGAGGCGGCGCAGTTCGGCCCGGTAGCGGTGGCCGTTGGCGACGTAGAGGGCAACGGACTCGGCGAAGGCGCCTGGGGGCACGGCATCCTCGCGGACCTTCGCCGGGACGCCGAGCGCCATGGCGCGGGCCGGTACCTCGGTGTCTCCTGAGACAACGGCGCCAGCCCCGACGAGCGCTCCGCTGCGGACGGTAGCCCGGTGCAAGACGATGGAGCCTGAGCCCACGAGGCAGCCGTCCTCGACGACGCAGCCCTCCAGATGGGCCAGGTGGCCGATCACGCAGTCGGCCCCGATGACGGTGGCGAGCTCGGATGTGGCATGAATCACAGCCCCGTCCTGAATGGAGGTGCGAGCACCGACGGTGATGGTTCCGTAGTCGCCGCGCAGCACCGCTCCTGGCCACACCGTGGCCTCAGAACCTAGGGCCACCGCCCCAATTACGACGGCTTCGGGGTGCACGAAGGCGTCCGGGTGGATGGTTGGCATCCGTTCGCCCAGGGCGTACACGGCCATGGTGGTTCCCCTCAGATCGACAAGAATTCGGCAACTGGACGCGCCGAGGTCACCGTCGACGCGACGCGCAGGGGCAGGCTAGGGCACAATCGCCCCCCGAGCCCGGTTGATGCTCGGCAAACGGGCAGAAATCACCCGTCTGTTGTGTTACACCGGCAGCTACCAGTACCGATAGGAGTAGCGGATCCTCGAAGGAGGGGTCCTGAACCCATGGCAACCGATTACGACACCCCCCGTAAGACTGACGACGAGCTCTCCGAGGACAGCCTCGAAGAACTGAAGGCTCGTCGTGCTGATCTTGCCTCCTCGACCGTCGATGTCGACGAGACCGAGCTGGCGGAGTCGCATGAGCTGCCAGGTGCCGACCTGTCCGGTGAAGAACTGACGGTCCGAGTTGTCCCCAAGCAGGAGGACGAGTTCACCTGTTCGCGGTGCTTCCTGGTCCACCACCGGAGCCAGCTCGCCAAGAAGGTCAGCGGCAAGCCGGTCTGCAAAGACTGCAGCTGACGCGGTTCATCGCAACGAGAACATCGCGCGCGCTGTTAAGCCCGCGGGCGCCTGGCCCGGTGCGTAGCCCAGTTCTTGGCAACAGCCACGGTCGCTGCACTCATGGCGGCGAACACCAAAATCTCCGGCAACGGGCTGTCATCATCTGCGCCGGGATCGGTTCCGCGTACGAACCGCCAACCGGCGCTGACCACCTTCTGTGCGACGAGACCAGCCGCCAGCGCAGCGAGAGTGACGACCACCTGCGGGGGACCAGCTGACTCCTCAGACGTGCCCATCACGTTCCTTCCTCGAGCGACGGCGATGATGCCGATCCTGTCACGTCGGCAGCCGGTGCGTTGGTCGAAGGTGTCTGCCCGGCACGGAGGAGTGCCGCTGCCAAACGCTCGGGTGCCCGGCTCGACACGTACCAGTAGGGGGTCGGGTCCTGTGGGTCGACCACAGTGACAGTGACCGCGGTCGGTACCCAACCGCGCAGCAGTAAGAACGCCCGCGAGTCCGCGTCCGTGCCACGCCGGCGCCTGGCCTCGGTGGCGTCCAGCACGTTGACCTCGCCGATGGCAGCCCATGGCAGTAGGACCCGGCCGGCAGTCAGTCCACCGTCGGAGACGGTGACCACGGTGGCCACCCGCGCCAAACCCAGTGATGCCAGCCCGAAGGACGCAACTCCGACCATGACACCGACTGGAGTGGTGATGGCAGACCCGTAGGCGATCGCCAGGGTCAGCGCCCAGAAGAAGGCGAGCACCCAGGACCACCAGGGTGCCGTGAGCCGCTCACGAAATGAGTCGGCATGAGGGGTCGGCACATACCCAGGGTGGCACTGCTCGAGGGCCGCCGCGCGGGTAGGGTCCGACCGTGACCGAGCAGCCTGCCCGCCGGCGTCCGATCGAGCCGCCGAGCCATGCCGTACCCCCCGTGCGCCATGCTGACGCCCCTCCGCCTGGCACCTCGCTGGGCAGTCACTACCGACAGTGCTTCGGCTGCGGTCCGGACCATCCAACTGGCTTGCACCTGACCTTGACGGCCGGGGAGGGATGCACGATCCACGCCGAGCTGCAGGTGACCGAGCACCACCAAGGCGCGCCGGGACTTGCGCACGGAGGCCTGCTCGCCGCGGCCTTCGACGAGGCTCTGGGCGCTGTCACCTGGCTGCTCCGGGTTCCCGTGGTCACCGTCCACCTCGAGACCAACTACCGGCAGCCGGTCCCGGTCGGCTCGACGCTTCTGGTCGACGCGGAGTGCTATGCCGTCGCGGGGCGGAAGATCTACTCGCGCGCTGTTGGGCACCTCGCAGGTCCCGGTGGGGAGACTGGCCTGCTGGCAGTTCAGGCGCGCTCGGTCTTCGTCTCGGTGCCGCTCGAGCACTTCCGCGAGCACGGTCGGGCGTCCGACATCGACAGCTTCGTGGCCAGCCACGACGAAGCTGAGGTGCTCCACGCGTTTGAGGTGAACCCATGAGTGGCTCACTGCCTGGCCGCGGCGCGGTCGATGTGCTCATCGTTCGGATTGACGCTGACCTACCGCTCCCGACATACGTGCACCCCGGTGACGCCGGGCTCGACCTACTTGCGACGATCGACGTCGATGTCGCCCCTGCACAGCGGGTCCTGGTACCGACAGGCGTCGCGCTGGCGCTTCCTGATGGATACGCCGGGTTCATCCACCCTCGGAGCGGCCTGGCGATCCGCGAGGGGCTGACGGTGGCGAACGCACCTGGGACGGTCGACGCGGGGTACCGCGGCGAGATCAAGGTGGCCCTGGTCAACCTCGATGCCGAGTGCACGGTCGCGGTGCGTCGAGGCGATCGGATCGCGCAGCTGGTTGTTCAGCGGGTAGAGCGAGTGGTCTTTCATGAGGTCGAGCGCCTTCCCGGGTCGGCCCGTGCAGCAGGTGGCTTCGGATCGACCGGTCGCTCGGCTCAGGTCGGCCCAGAACAGGCCGACTCATGAAAGACCAAAGGACATGTGAAGGCGCTGCAGGTAGTGGCGCAGCACTTAACCGTGCAGTGAGTGGAGGCGGTCCGGATGTCGCTCTTACGTAAGAAGTCACCAACCCCCGAGGAGCAGGCGTTCCAGGCGGCGATCAGTGAACAGTTCGACCGGGCCGACGACTTGTCCGATGACGACAGTGACAACGACGATGACCGCTCAGGAACCGATGCTGCTGGTGACGATGCCCGTGACGAGTCCGATAGTGGCCCCACCCTGGACTTCGGCTCATTGCGGGTTCCGGCTGTCGACGGGATGCAGGTGCGTGCTGAGCTCGATGACCAGGAGCAGGTCGTCGGCGTCGCGGTGATGCTCGAAGAGACGATGCTGCAACTCCAGGCGTTTGCCGCCCCGAAGTCGGAGAGCCTGTGGGACGAGGTGCGCCAAGAGATCGCCGAAGGGATTCGAGGGGGGCAGGGCAAAGCGCGCGAGGTGGATGGACCGTTTGGCCGAGAGCTCCAGGCTGAGGTTGCGGTGACCGACGGGTCGGGCGCCACCAGTCGTCAGTCCGTGCGCTTCATCGGCATCGATGGTGAGCGGTGGTTCTTGCGTGGCGTTGTTACCGGGGCAGGGGCGACGGATCCGGCGCGCGCTGGCGCCGTCGAAGAAATCTTCGCCAGCATCGCCGTCGAGCGTGGCGTCCAAGCCGCTGCTCCCCGCGACCTCCTGCCGCTGACGCTGCCGACCGACCCGTCCTTGGTCGCCGAAGCCGCAGGGGTCGACGAACCCTCAGAGGCCTGACCGGCCGCCGACTCCGGACGGGTAGCCTTGTCTGTCGTGGCCACCGGTACTTCCTCCCCAGCTCCCAGTGCCAACTGGTGGCAGCGACTTGCTGAACGTCTGGCTCCCAGCGCTCGCACCATCGAGGCCGATGAGCTGCGCAGCGGTTTCGACGCACTCGACACCACCTCGTTTGCGGACGCGCCAATTGCGGTACGGGTCCGGGTGGGCGGGAC
>JANLWJ010000471.1:0-3905 GCA_031364455.1 Actinomycetes bacterium
GCATCGAAGGCTTGGTGCACATCTCCGAGCTCGCCGAGCGTCACGTGGAGATCCCCGAGCAGGTGGTTCAGGTCGGCACCGAGATCTTGGCCTCGATCTCCTGGCCGACATACGGCTGGAGGTCACGGACCCGACGCATCTCGACGAGCGAGGCGGGAAGGAAGCCACGCAGACCGATGTCGAGGATGAGTCCACCCTTGACGACCTCGATGACCGATCCCTTGACGACGCCGTCTGCCTCTTTGATCTGCTCAATGGTGCCCCAGGCCCGCTCGTACTGAGCACGCTTCTTGGAGAGGATCAGCCGGCCGTCCTTGTCCTCCTTCTGGAGGACAAGTGCCTCGACCGCGTCACCGACGGAGACGACCTCTGACGGGTCGACGTCGTGCTTGATCGAGAGCTCGCGGGAGGGAATGACGCCCTCGGTCTTGTACCCGATGTCGAGGAGAACCTCGTCGCGGTCGACCTTGACGATCGTCCCCTCGACGATGTCACCATCGTTGAAGTACTTGATGGTCTCGTCGATAGCGGCGAGGAAATCCTCTTCCGACCCGATGTCGTTGACCGTGATCTGGAAGCCCGTTGCTGGCGTCTCATCGATCGTTGCGGTGGGCCTTGGGACTGCCTCGGTGGGGACTACCTCGGTGCTACTCGTCATGGGTTAGGGGACTCCGTGCGGACAGTTGGTCGTGATCGTGCGCGCGGAGGGCCGATTTCGCGTGCCGAGACCCCCTGGGATCGGTGGACACCGACCCAGCTGAAAACGACATGGTGCGAGCGCGAGCCTGCTCCGTCCGAGGACGCGCGGGCCCACAGCGCTCCCGTCAGTCTACGGTGGCCGCCGTGACAGGGTCAATCGAGGGTGGGCCGCACCGTAGGCCGGTCGACGACCGGACCAGCCGGGCGGCGACCCGTAACTGGTGGGACGCCGAGGCCGACAGCTACCAGCGCGAGCACGAACGGTTCCTCGGCGCTGCCAGGTGGGTCTGGGGGCCGGAGGGCTGGGACGACACCGCTCTCGACCTGCTTGCGGCCCGGCCAGGGGCTCGAGCGCTCGAGCTGGGGTGCGGCGCCGCCGCAGGTGCCCGCTGGCTCGCCGGGCTCGGGGTCACTGCGGTCGGCCTGGACATCTCCCACCGGATGCTCCAGCACAGCCGGCGCCTCGACCACGAGGCTGGCCTGAGAGTGCCTGTCGTGCAGGCCCACGCGGGAGCCCTCCCGTTCACCGACACGTCCTTCGACCTGGTCGCCACCGCCTACGGCGCCCTGCCTTTCGTGGCCGATGCCGGCCAGGTGTTTGCGGAGATTACCCGCGTCCTGGTTCCAGGGGGCCGCGCCGTTCTCGCCGTGACCCACCCGATCCGGTGGGCCTTCCCCGATGACCCAGGGCCAACTGGACTGACCGCCACCCGGTCCTACTTCGACCGGACGCCGTATTCCGAGACCGACGACTCCGGCCACGTCAAATACGTCGAGCATCACCGGACGGTCGGAGACTGGGTCGACCTCGTGGTCGCGGCCGGCCTGAGTCTGGAGCGTCTCGTCGAGCCACCCTGGAACCCCGAGAACCGCTCGGTCTGGGGCGCCTGGAGCCCGCTCCGAGGCGCCCTAGTGCCAGGCACCCTCATCATCGTCGCCCATAAGCCCGCTAGCTGACGGTGCGCGCGCGGTGGAGTGATCCGCCGAGGCTCGCGAGATGCACCTAGTGCGCGGCGTCGTGCCAGGTGCGGCCGAAGCCGACCGAGATGTCGAGCGCGACCGAGAGCGTGTAGGCGCCGCGCATCTCCTCTTCGACCAGAGCCGCAACGGCCGCCTCCTCCCCCGCTGCCACCTCGAGGACGAGCTCGTCGTGCACCTGAAGCAACAGTCGGGAGCGGAGGTCCGCAGCGCGTAGCCGTCGCTCAACGGCCAGCATGGCCACCTTGACGATGTCGGCTGCCGATCCCTGGATGGGGGCGTTCAGCGCCATCCGCTCGGCCATCTCGCGACGCTGCCGGTTGTCACTGGTCAGGCCGGGCAGGTAGCGGCGTCGGCCGAGCAACGTCTCGGTGTATCCGGTGCGTCGAGCATCGTCGACGACCGACGCCAGGTAGTCACGGACGCCGCCGAACCGACTGAAGTAGTCGTCCATGAGTGTGTTGGCATCCTCTGGGCCGACGCCGAGCTGCTGGCTCAGCCCGTAGGCCGACAACCCGTACGCCAGGCCGTAGGACATCGCCTTGATCCGACTGCGCATCTCCGGCGTCACCGCATCGGGCGCGACATCGAAGACGCGGGACGCCATCGTGGTGTGCAGGTCTTCGCCTGAGTTGAACGCCGCAATCAACCCGTCGTCCTCGGACAGGTGCGCCATGATCCGCATCTCCACCTGGCTGTAGTCGGCGGTCATCAAGGTGGCGTAGCCATCGCCGACGCAGAGGGTGGAGCGGATGCGGCGTCCCTCTTCGGTACGCACCGGGATGTTCTGCAGGTTGGGGTCGGTCGACGAGAGTCGCCCCGTCGCAGCAACTGTCTGCATGAAGGTGGTGTGAATGCGGCCGTCGTCGGCGACCGCACGCTGCAGGCCCTCCACGGTGACCAGCAGCTTGGACACGTCACGGTGACGCAGTAGGTGCGCCAGGAAGGGGTGCTCGGTCTGGGCGAAGAGCGCCGTGAGCGCCTCGGCATCGGTCGTGTACCCGGTCTTGGTGCGTTTCGTCTTGGGCATTCCCAGCTCGTCGAAAAGCACCACCTGCAGCTGCTTCGGCGAGCCGAGGTTCACCTCGTGGCCGATCTCGGCGTACGCCAGCTCGGCTGCGCGCTTGACCTCGGCGGCGAACTCGGCCCTCAGCGCATCCAGGGCGTCGCCATCGACAGCGATCCCATTCCGCTCCATCTGAACGAGGAGCCCGGTCAGAGGCAGCTCGACGTCTTGGAGCAGCGAGCCGGCACCGATCTGCTCGACCTCCGGTTCCAACGCCGTTGCCAGGTCGAGAGTGGCGCTGGCATGAGCACCTAAGGTCTGCGCCCGGTTCTCGTCAGCATCGGTGTCGAAGCTCAGCTGACCGTCGTCGGAGGTATCGGTGAGATCCCGGTGTAGCCACCGAACGGACAGGTCGGCGAGGTCGTAGCTGCGCTGGTCAGGGCGGAGCAGGTACGCCGCAACGGCTGTGTCGAAGGCCGGCGTGCCGATGGGCAGGTCGATGGCTCCGAGCCCCAGCATGGGTCCGTTCGCGTCATGGATGACGAGCTCTGCGCCGTGCAACCAGCTGGCCAGCGCGCTTCGCGCAGCGTCATCGAGAGAGTCGATGACGACCGCGCCGACGGCCCCGTCTGCCGATGCGAGTCCGAGTGAATCGACGGTTCCGGTGCCAGAGCCCCAGGTTCCTCGAACAGCGCACCCGACCCGAGCACCGCCATGCGTTCGCAACCACTGCGCGAGATCGGAGGACTGCAAGGTCGCCACGTAGACGTCGGGGGCCTCAGCGCGCGGCTCACTGCTGTTCTGCAGTGTCTGGGCCAGCCGGTCCCGCAGGATTCGGAACTCCAACGCGTCGAAGACCTGATGAACGAGCTCGCGGTCCCAGTCGACCCGTTCGAGATCATCGGGGCTGCGGTCGAGGGGTACCTGCCTGACCAACTCGGTGAGCTGACGGTTCGTGATCACCTGGGCCAGGTTCGCCCGCAGCGACTCGCCGACCTTGCCCTTGACTTCATCGGCACGCGCCACCAGCTCTTCGAATGAGCCGTACTCCTTGATCCACTTGGTGGCTGTCTTCTCGCCAACACCGGGAATCCCCGGCAGGTTGTCGCTGGGGTCTCCGCGCAGTGCCGCGAAGTCGGGGTACTGCGAAGGCGTCAGGCCGTACTTGTCCTCAACCGCCGATGGAGTCATGCGTGCCAGGTCCGAGACACCTTTGCGCGGG
>JANLWJ010000484.1:0-8104 GCA_031364455.1 Actinomycetes bacterium
GTCTCTTCCTCGCGCATGAGCACACACTTGAGCACTTCCGCACTGAGTCGTTCATGAGCCCGCTCTTCCGGTCGCAGGCGTACCCGACCTGGGTGAAGCTGGGCTCACCATCGGTGGCCAGCGTTGCGACATCGCAGTGGCAGAAGCTGCTTGAGTCGTACGAGGACCCAGGTATCGACGACGCTGTCGATGCCGAGCTGCGTTCCTTCGTTGAGCGCAGGTCCGCCGAGCTCGAGAACTGACCATTCGGCCGCTAAAGAGTCCATTTACCACCCGATCGGTGTACGTCGATCCGGTGAGCCTCGTTGAGGGTACGGTCGCGCGCTGCCACTCTGGAAACATCTGACGAGGAGTTCTCCATGCGCGCTGTGTCCCGATTTTCGCTCGTCCTTGCCGTTACGGCCGCGACCCTGTCGACGATGGCCCCACTGGCGTCCGCTGCGCCGATCGACTGTCAGTACGTCAAGTCGAAGAAGCTCGTGACCATCACGATCGACAATGCCGACACCACCGGTTGGCTCGTGGTCGAGCGCGAGCTGGGAACCACACGTATCGGGTACACCGCTGAGGGCGACTCGTGGAAGGGCTGCGAAGGTGCCCGCACCACGACGACGAACAAGATCAAGGTTGTCGGCTCGACGCTTTCCGAAGAGATCTACCTGAGCCTGGAGAACGGGCCATTCGCACCGGGTGCCTCGGCCGAAGGCAGCGGCGCCTCGGAGATCGAGTTCGAGCTCGACCTTGGTGCCGGAACGGACCGGGTCACCCTGCGCGGTGGTGGGGGAGCAGACCGGCTGGGATTCCCGAAGGCTGGCCAGGCGACACTCAACGGCGACTCGGACGTTGATGTGGCGATCAGCGGGATCGACCGCTGGTACATCGAGGGCGGCGAAGGCAACGATGTGCTCGACGGGCGTGGGGCGCCATCGGTCCAGGTCTTTGGCAATGAAGGTGCTGACCGCCTGACCGGAGGTGTCGGGCCTGACGGCCTTTACGGTGACGACGGCGGCTTACCCGGGAAGGACGACGTGCTCGTCGGTGGTGACGGCGACGACGGCCTGTACGGCTATCTCGGGAATGACACCCTCGTCGGTGGAGACGGCGACGACGGCCTGTCCGGTTATGAGGGACGCGACACGGTGAGGGGCGGGGCCGGCGACGATGGGCTTGGGGCGATGTCGACCAAGGACGGGCCTGACCTTCTCGATGGCGGCTCGGGAAACGACTACGTCGGATTCTGGGACCGAACGTCGAACGTCAAGGTCAGTCTGGACGGAAAGGCGAACGACGGTGGTAAGAACGAAGGTGACAACGTCCTACCGAATGTCGAGCGCATCTACGGCGGTAGCGGCAATGACACGCTCGTTGGTACCGATAGCTACAACCGGCTTGACGGTGGCGACGGCAACGACACCATCAAGGGTCTTGGCGGTGATGACGATCTCGACGACGACGACGGCAACGACACTGTGTATGGCGGGGCTGGGAACGAGTACCTGAACAACGACCCAGGAGAGGACAAGTACTACCTGGGCGAGGGCGACGACGACTTGGTGAACGGCAGTTCGGCCGACGGTCGAGATGTCTTCAGCGGTGGCCCTGGTGATGACTCGCTCACCTATGCGAACCGAACCAACGGAGTCGACGTCGACGTCACCGATCCGGGCAACGACGGGGAGTCGGGTGAGAACGACGACGTGCTGGCCGACTTCGAGCGGCTTACTGGCGGTGTCGGTTCGGACACCATCAAGGGCAGCAATCGCGCCGAAGCCATCTCTGGCGGTTCGGGCGTCGGGGCCGACCTCATCAACGGCAGGGGTGGTGCCGACGACCTCTACGGTTACGACGGCAACGACCTGTTCGTCGGCGGCGAGGGCTACGACGAGATCTACGGTGGAACCGGTGAGGACTCCATCGATTCCCTCGACGAGGGCGAGGACTATGTCGACTGCGGTTCCGGTGTCACCGACACGGTTTCGGCCGCAGATGCGTTCGACTCGATCGTCAACTGCGACATCGTGCCGATCTAGCCCGAGCGTTCGACCCGGTGCTTGATGCCGAGGAGCATCTTGCGCTCCATCGCGAAGGCGATGGGCTGGACGACCGCCCACATCGCGGCTTGCTCGGCCGGGTAGGTCAGCCGTTGTCGGCTGATCAGCCGACATTCAGCACCGGACGGCTCGACAGTCCACTGCCAGGTGGTGCCGTACGGCTCGACTCCCTCGAACGTTGGGCGTCCGGTGTGCGTGTCAGCGCTGACCAGGATCAGGTGGTGCGGTGGCTCCACCTCGGCAACGGAGAACGTCGGGTACCCCTCAGGACCCATGCGGATGAGGTCTCCTCGGTGCAGGGTCTGGTGCTCGACCAAAACCTGGTCGGCGCTGTGCAGATCGCACCCCACCAGGTTCTCCAGCCAGTCATAGCTGTAAAGGCCACCGCGCGCGTGGCCGATCTGCGCGAGCCATGGCCACACGGCGTCAGGCGCGGCGTTGATCGTGACGGCACGGGTGCTGCTCCGCTGCGGCTCAGGGACGATCCCGTCACCGGGCAGAGTGGCGCGGACGTCCTCGAGTGTGGCGCCCCACGACTCGTACCGCCCGCGGAGGGCGCGCTCGGCGGCTACGGCGCTCAGCGCCAGGAGGGCAAGGGTTCCTGTTCTGCGAAGTCCCATGCCCTCACTTCATCGTGTCTTGTTGAACGTCGCAACGGGCGTTGGTCCCCCGCACCCGGTCTCAGGGTGCGCGGTAGACCAAGGCAGTGGCACCTGAGCCGGTCACCTTCTGGGCGGTCAGCACTAGGGACTCACCGTCGATGGAGTAGGAGACATCGCCTTGCAGGAGACCGAGGACGTCGGCCTCCACGTCCGAGGCAGGTGGTGGACAGGCCATCGCGGTGATGGCAAGCGGCCGGAACGAGAGGGTGTCCTTGCTCGCGGTGTATGAACCGCCTCCGCTGTTGCAGCCCGGCGAGACCGCCACCTGACCGTCGTCGCCAAAGACAATGGTCGATTTCACGTCATCGGGGACGCTGCTCGCTGCATCGCCGGCAGTGATTGAGTCGAGCTGCCATACGGTCCCGGTCAATGATGCGTCAGGCACAACGACCTCCTCGTCGGTGAAGACAATGACCGTGTCGTCGCTGGTCAGGGTCAGTGTCGTGTCGTCTTGAAGTAGCGTCGGCTTGGATGTCAGGATGTCGGCGAACCAGGTGTCCTGCTGCATCAGGGGCTCCTCGCACGCCATCTCGGTCATGGCCAGCCCACTCCCATCAACGATGAGAACCGCGTTGTTCCAGCTGGCGTCGCCACCCATCGAGTTGCAGCCGGCGGAGGCGCCGATGGCCCCGTCCTCGAAGGAGAGCCGCAGCTGTGATCCCTTCACGAGCGGATACGCCCGGTAGTTCACGGTGACGTCATTGCTGAGGAAGGTAAGGCCGACCAGGTCGAGCTGATCAGGGTCGGCCGGGACCTGTGCGTCTCCACCCCCGCAGGACGTCAGCGCCAATACGGCGGGCAGAACGATGAACAGTGCGGCACCAACGCTGCTTCGTCTCATGTCCGCTTGGACTCCGTCCTCATGCTGGTGGTTCCTACGCCGTCCGGGTGAACGCGAATGGTCCCCTCCCACTGTGCCCTACCAGTAGCGTGGCGGATGTGAGCGACCGAACTTTCGACTGGCGCGACCGGTTCCGGTTTCCCTCGGTCGGATTCCCTTCGTGGTCAGCGACAGACCCTGATCGCCTGGGCTTCGTGAGCAATGAAGGCGGATCGACCCAGGTGTGGACGACGCACCTCACGACCGGTGAGCGCAGGGCCGTTACCGAGCAGCGCGTCGGAGTCGAGGAGTTAATCGTGTCACCCAGCGGCGATGCTGTTGCGTGGTGGAGCGATGACAGCGGCAACGGGAACGGCGCGTGGGTTGCCACCTCGCTAGCCGGGGGAAGCCCGTGCGAGCTCCTCACCGGGCTCGGTGAAGGGTGGAGTGAGGGGCTGGCATGGTGCGGCGAGACGGTGGCGATCGCACTGACCGATGGTGACGCGTACCGGGTCTACGTCGGAGCGGCCCATGGCCCTGGCCGGCTGGTGCACGAGTCGGCCCGGCCATTTGGCCTCGGCCGAGAGTGGGAAACGACCCCGGGTGGGCTTTCGACCGATGGATCGTTGCTCTGCCTGCGGCACAGTGACGAGGGGGACATGCTGCACTTCGGGCTCCGCGTCCTCGACGCCCCCGCGGGGCACGTGCACGGTGCCCTACGTGACGAGGGGTTGAACGTCCGAGTCGCCTCGTGGTCTCCGGTCTCGGGCGACCAGCGGTTGGCGCTGATCCACGAGCGCGACGGCATTGACCGTCCCTCGGTATGGCACCCCCTCACCGATGCCCGCCGCGACTACCCCAGCGAGCTGCCTGGCGAGATCGATGTCGCCGGCTGGTATCCCGACGCGGACGCCTTGCTGGTCACGCATTGGCACGATGGCAGGTCGCGGCTCTATCGGCTGGACCTGGCGTCTGGCGGGTATGAGCTGCTGCACGATCCTGGGGGATACATCTCGGCGGCGGCAGTACGACCGGACGGATCGGTCTGGCTGCGTGAGGAGGCCGGGGACCGAGCACCCGTGACACGCACCATCGCGGGGAAAAGGGTGTTGTTCGCCGCTGGTGTTGCGCCAACCGGGACGGCGCAACGAAGCATTCGCTTTGAGGGGCCCACTGGGGAGCCGACCCACATGATGGTGGCCACCCCCGATGGCGCCGGACCGTTCCCCACCGTTATGTACGTCCACGGTGGGCCTGAATGGGCTGACCACGATCTCTACGACCCGTGGACATCGACGCTCGTCGACCACGGTGTCGCAGTCGCCCAGGTGAACTACCGCGGGTCGACCGGCTTCGGGGTTGCCTGGCGAACGGCCATCCACGACGGGAACATCGGTTTCCCTGAGGTTGCGGACGTGGTGGCGGGAATGGGCTACCTGATCGACCTCGGCATCTCGGACCCGCAGAATTGTGTCATCGAAGGGTGGTCATGGGGCGGCTACATCGCGATGCTCGCCATCGGACTTCATCCGGGTGCCTTTGTGGCAGCTATCGGAGGAATCCCGGTCTGCGACTCGGTAATGACACACGAGGACTGTTCACCTTCGCAGCAGGCGTACGACCGCGCGATTATGGGCGGGAGCCCGTCTGAGGTTCCTGAGCGGTACGCGGAGCGGTCGCCGTCCACCTACCTCGACGCGGTCCGGACGCCGGTGCTGATCATCGCCGGCGAGCATGACAGCGCATGCCCGATCAGACAGGTGAGGTACTTCGCCGATGAGCTGTTGGCCCGAGGGCGCTCGGTGCAGCTGCATGTCTACGACGCCGGCCACCATGCCAACAGCGTCGCCGAGAAGATCGCCCAGGCCGAGCTCGAACTGGAGTTCCTGACGGCGCACGGGGTGATTCCAGAGGCAAGATGATGCGATCAAGGTGACCTGGGTGCCAGACTGCGCCCATGGATCCTCGTGAACAGGTGGAGCGCTACAGCGCCCACAACTACCACCCGCTCTCGGTCGTCATCTCCCACGGTGAGGGGGCTTGGGTCACTGATACCGACGGGAAGAAGTACCTCGATCTGTTGTCGGCCTACTCGGCGCTGAACTTCGGCCACCGGCACCCCCGGCTGATCGCTGTCGCCAAGGCGCAGATGGATCGAGTCACGCTCACCAGCCGCGCATTCCACAACGACCAACTAGGAGCCTTCGCCCAGGGTCTTTCCGAGCTAACCGGCAAAGAGATGGTCCTGCCGATGAACTCCGGCGCCGAGGCCGTCGAGACTGCGATCAAGACGGCGCGTAAGTGGGGCTACCTCGTGAAGGGGGTTCCTGCCGACACCGCGCGCATCGTGGTCGTCGACGGCAACTTCCACGGACGTACGACGACCATCGTCTCCTTCGCCACCGACCCAGATGCGCGCGATGACTTCGGTCCATTCACGCCAGGCTTCGATGTCGTCGGGTATGGCGACCTCGACGCGCTCCGGGCAGCGATCACGCCGAGCACGGTGGCCTTCCTGGTCGAGCCCATCCAAGGTGAGGCTGGAGTCCTTCTTCCGCCGGCCGGCTACCTGTCAGCTGCCCGCGAGATCTGTCGCGAGAACAATGTGCTCTTCATGGCTGACGAGATCCAGAGCGGAATGGGTCGTACCGGCAAGACGTTCGCGGTCGAGTGGGAAGACGTCGTCCCCGACATCTACATCATGGGGAAGGCGCTCGGTGGCGGGATCTACCCAGTCTCAGCCGTTGCCGCCGATGCCGACATCCTCGGCGTACTCAAGCCGGGCGAGCACGGCTCAACGTTTGGCGGTAACCCACTCGGGGCGGCCATCGGGAGCGAGGTAGTCGCGATGCTCAAGACCGGAGAGTTCCAGGAACGTTCGCGAACCTTGGGTGAGCACATGCTCGGACGCCTGCGTGCTGAGGCTCCGGCAACGGTGGCCGAGATCCGCGGTCGCGGTCTCTGGGCTGGTGTCCAGTTGTACCCGGGCCAGGAGTCGGCTCGTTCGCGCTGCGAGCGGCTGATGGTCGACGGGGTCCTGGCCAAGGACACCCACGAGACCACCATCCGGTTGGCGCCACCCCTGGTGATCGAGCAGGACGACTTGGACCTTGCCATCGACAAGCTGCTCAAGGTGCTGCACTGACGCCCCTGGTCGTTCGACTGGCACCGGTTCTTCCACGATTGGGCATCGAGACGTCATAGGGTGGCGCACGTGACAACTGTCGCAGTACCGACAGAGACGCGACCCGGCGAACGCCGGGTCGCTCTGGTGCCGGAGAGCGTTGGACGCCTCACGGCACTTGGCGTTGACGTGCGCGTACAGGCTGGGGCGGGGGCCGGTGCGAACGCTCTTGATCAGGCCTACCGCGACTCCGGAGCATCCGTCGTCGACGGCGACGTAATGGCCGGCGCCGATGTCGTACTCACGGTCAACTCGCTCGACGTCGACCGGGTGAGCACCCTGGCGCGCGGCACGATCGTCGTCTCATTCCTTGCCCCGGTGCAGTCCCTCGACAAGGTCAAGGCGGCGCAGCAGGCCGGCGTCACTTGGCTGTCGATGGAGCTGGTGCCCCGAATCTCACGCGCACAGTCGATGGACGCGCTGTCGTCGCAGGGTCTGGTCGCCGGCTACCGCTGCGCGTTGGTGGCTGCTGAACGTCTGCCCAAGTTCTTTCCGATGCTGATGACTGCGGCCGGGACGGTCAAGCCTGCCAAGGTCGTCGTGCTCGGTGCCGGTGTTGCCGGGCTCCAGGCCATCGCCACGGCCAAGCGGCTCGGCGCAGTCGTGCAGGCGTACGACGTCAGAGCCGCCGCTGCAGACGAGATCCGCAGCATGGGCGCGAAGTTCATCGAGCTCGACCTCGAGTCCCTCGAAGGTGCTGGCGGGTACGCCCGGGAGATGACTGAGGACCGGTCGCAGCGTCAACGCGATCTTCTGACGCCGTACATCTCGGCCGCCGATGCCGTCATCACCACAGCGGCGGTGCCGGGGCGTCAGGCGCCGATGCTCGTGACCCGAGCAATGGTCGAGACGATGGCCCCCGGCTCGGTCGTGGTCGATCTCGCTGCTGAGACAGGTGGCAATGTCGAGGGTTCGGTAGCCGGCGAGGACGTGCAGATCGGCAACGCCATGGTGTGGGGCGGGCTCAACGTCCCATCGCAGATGCCGGTGGCGTCGTCGCGGCTCTACTCAGCCAACCTGGTCGCCATCAGCCAGCTCTTCGTCAAGGAGGGCACTGTGACCATGGACTTCGAGGACGAGATCCTCGATGGCGCGTGCGTCACACACGACGGTCAGGTGCGGTTCGGCCCGGCCCGCGAGGCCTTGGAAGGGGGTTCTTGATGGACGGCGTCGGGCTACTCACGGTCTTCGTTCTCAGCATGTTCGTCGGCTTTGAGGTGGTGTCGAAGGTCTCCACCATTTTGCACACCCCGCTGATGTCCGGGGCGAACGCGATTCACGGGGTGATCCTGGTCGGCGCGATCATCGTCACCGGTCACGCTGACACCGATGCCGAGCTCTGGCTGGGGCTTGTAGCAGTCGTTCTGGCGACCATCAACATGGTCGG
>JANLWJ010000489.1:0-3817 GCA_031364455.1 Actinomycetes bacterium
GGCAACCTCGTTCTCTGGATCGACTACAACTCCGACTACATCCGGAGCACAACTGCGCAGCCGGAGGAGATCATTACCTGGTCGGTCGTTGACAACGGTTCGGGGGAGCAGTTCAACACCTTGCGCTCCACTGCCGGGGGAAGTGTGCAGACGCAAGCCCGCACACTGGTGAGCAACCTGGCCTTCTGCTACCTGACCGTACCTAGCGACGACCCCGCCGATTGCCTGGCAACTCCGCTATCGGCGACTAACGCCGCGAACACCAGGCTGGTGACGGTGACTCTGCAGTACGACTCAGCGCTTGACTACGGGTCCAGCGCCCGCACCAGCACGTTCACCGAACGCATCCGGAATGTGAGCTGACATGGCAATCCTAAGGCGATCGGTCACGTTGACCCGGCTACGGAAGCAGGATGAGGGCATCGGCCTCATCCTGGTGATCGGCATCAGCGCCATGATGGCGATCTTGCTGGCGATCATTACTGCCACCGCGATCCGTTCACTCCACAGCAGCAGTGAACACGTCAACTTCGAGCAGTCCCTCGCCGCCGCCGAGTCTGGGGTGGACATCGAGCTGAGCAAGATCCAGTCTGCCCGCAACCAGGTGCCCAGTGTCAACTACGAGTCGCCGGTGTCGTGCCGTCCGGCGACGCCGGCCGCCAGCGTCTTCGCGACCGAGGCGACCGAGAAGGCTTGGGCCCGTGCAGCCCTGGAGGCGCTTCCCGCCAGTTGCACGCAGACCAACGCCCAGGGAGAGTACGTCTCGTTCAAGGCGCCAGCCCGGCAGGCCGTCTACTCGATGGGGTGGTCGCCATCCCGAACGGCGGCCAATGCCGAGTCTCGACTGCTCAAGGTGGAGTACATCTTTGCGCCGTACCGCCCTGGGAAGGCGCTGCTCACCGGTGGCAACATCGACTTCTCCGGAAGCACTACCGTTAACGCCATCGCCGGGCTACCGGCCGATATTCACACGAACGCCAACGTCACCGGAATCAACAACAGCCTCAATGTCTCTGGTGGGATCACCGCTGTCGGAACTGTCAACACCTGCACCAGTAATGTGGCCGGCGGGTGCCTGACAAGTCAGGCACCCGAGCGTGTGCCCGTTGCCAACCCGCGGGCGGTCTACACCGACTACGCGCAGACGACCGGTCAGTGGTACGACCTCTGCGACACGGGGGTTGTGAAGCTGCCTTCAGCCAGTGGCCCCTGCACCGGCACCCAGGTGTCAGCATCGCCGTACCGCAGTTGGTATTGGACAGCAGGAAATGCGACTACGCCGGGCACGTGGACGCTGCAGAACACCGGAACGTCCTACCCGGGCGTGTACTACGTCTACGGGGCCAATGCTCAAGTTGGGGCGAACGGCAACTCAAATACGGTCCAGACGGTGTCGGTGCTCGCTGAGTCGACCACACCGTCCGGCTATACAAACGCGGCTACCTGCAACAAGTTCGGCGGCAACATTGACTGGAAGCTCTTCGATATCCAGAACTACCTGCGAGGAGTGCTCTTCATCGCCCAGGGGAACCTGAGCGGAACCGCCAACTCCACTGCGCAGTCCGGTCTGATGATGGCAGGGGACAAGATCGACTTGCAGACCTCCAGCGCAACGGTCAAAGGCGCGTTGATCGCCAACAACAACTGCGCCGCGGCCGGTACGAACCACGTCCAGGGTATGACGATCACCTACGACCAGTCCGTCGAGGCGCCGGTCTACAGCGTGGTCAACACCACTCTCTGGCTCGAGTACACCCGCTGACGGCGCGTCGCATACCCCCCTTGGACTGCTACCGGGCTTAGATCGACGTCGTGGAGACCTACTTCGTTGTCCTGCTCGGGATCGTTGGGCTGCTCGTCGGCTCGTTCCTCAATGTCGTCATCGCGCGAGTCCCAGAGGGCGAGTCCGTCGTTGCTCCGCGATCGCGCTGCCCGAAGTGCGGCAACGAGATCGCCTCCCGGGACAACATCCCGGTGGTCTCGTGGTTGCTGCTCAGGGCGCGCTGTCGCCATTGTGGTGAGCCGATCAGCGCGCGGTACCCGGTGGTCGAGCTCGGTCATGCGGCGCTCTGGCTGGTCATGCTCTGGAGCTTCGGTTGGACGTGGGAGCTCCCGCCTTACTTGTACTTGGCTTCTGTGGGTCTGGCGCTGGCCGCTATCGACCTGGACACCAAGCGGCTGCCCAACGCCCTGACGTTGCCCAGCTACGTCGTGCTGGGGCTGCTCTTTGTCATCCCGGCCGCCGTCGATGGCGACTGGTCGGCCTACCTGCGAGCCTGGCTCGCGGCCGCGGCTCTCTTTGGCTTCTACTTCTTGCTGGCTGTGGTCTACCCGTCCGGCATGGGCTTCGGGGACGTCAAGCTCGCGGGTGTTCTTGGCCTTGCCCTCGGCTGGCTGGGCTGGGGTGAGCTGGTGGTCGGCGGTTTCCTGGGGTTCCTCCTCGGTGCCTTGATCGGTGGCGGGCTGATGCTGTTCCGCAAGGCGGGGCGCAAGAGCAAGATCCCGTTCGGCCCGTTCATGCTGCTCGGTGCGCTGCTTGCGATCCTGTGGGGCGGTCAGCTCTGGGGCTCCTACGTGGACACCCTCACCTGATTGGCCTAGGGCCAAGTCGGGATTCGCACGAGGACTTGTGAGTGAGCACTCAAGGGTGGCCCCCGATGCGCCGATCATCCCGCTGACATAGTCCGAAAGGACTCACCCACCTGGCCGAATCTGGCCGCCGGTGTGAAGGGGAGAGACGTGGCACCACGCACCGCCATCGGCCTGGACATTGGCACGTCAGGCGTCCGGGCAGCCGAGCTCACGTTCGGCAAGTCAGGCATCACCCTCGAGAAGTTTGGTCAGGTGGCCCTCCCTGAGGGGGCCGTCCGTGACGGCGAGGTGGTTCAGCCCGGCGCCGTGACCGAAGCGATCAAGCAGCTCTGGGAACACACCAAGTTCAGCGGCAAGGAGGTCATCGTCGGCGTCGCGAACCAGAAGGTGATTGTTCGCCAGGTCGATCTGCCTTGGCAGCCACTCGATGAGCTGAAGGAGTCGCTGCCGTTCGCTGTTCAGGACAGCATCCCGATGGCTGTTGACCAAGCGCTCCTCGATTACTACCCGCTTGAGGAGCTGACCACCGAGGACGGCACGCGGACCTATCGCGGGCTGCTCGTTGCCGCTCAACGAGACATGGTGGAAGCCCAGCTGCAAGCAGTGACCGACGCCGGTCTTCAGCCGATCATGGTCGACCTCACCGCCTTCGCGGTGCTCCGCTCGCTGGCCGACAGCGACGACCTCGGGATGGGTAGCACCATGGAGGCCCTCATCGACGTCGGCGCTCGGGTCACCAACATCGTCGTTCACGAAGGCGGCGTACCGCGCTTCGTGCGCATTCTGCTGATGGGGGGCGCTGACGTCACCGACGCACTCGCTGAGCGCACCGGGTCAGAACAGACAGAGGCCGAAGCGCTCAAGCACGAGATGGGCATGTCCGCAGACAACAACGACCCCAAGGCGCAGGCGGCCGGCCGGGTCATGGAGGCAGCCGGACAGGCGTTCATCGACCAGGTGCGTGGCTCGCTCGACTACTACACCGCATCACCGGGTGCTCGACCGATCGAGCGGATCGTCGTCACCGGAGGAGGGTCTCGCCTCGCCGGTCTGTCCGAGCGTCTTTTCAACTCCACGCGCGTCGAGGTGGAGCGCGGCTCTGCCTTCGGTGAGCTGGTCATCGGAAAGACCGGGCTCAGCCCAGAACAGATGGAGTTCGTTGAACCACTGGCCGCCGTACCGGTGGGTCTTGCCCTGGGAGGCGCCTCATGACCACGTTGACGCC
>JANLWJ010000496.1:0-5943 GCA_031364455.1 Actinomycetes bacterium
GATCGAGTCCAGGTCCGTTGACCCCTGGATCGTTCTGCAGTGCTCCATCTCTTCCCGGAAGGCCACGAAGTCGTGCTCGGCACCTTCAGCGCGGATGTCGTCGAAATCGGAGTCACGGTTGGGCTGGCCCCAGTAGAGAGACGTGACGTCCTCGCTGCCGACCACATCCCGGAACCAGTAGCGCTCGACGTCGGTCATGTGCCGAACCAGGCCCAGCAGCGACATCGTTGATGTCGGTACCGGTTGCCGGGCCAGCTGCTCGCCGGTCAGCCCTGAGCACTTCCACAGGAGGGTCTCGCGGTGGAACTCGAGGAAGGCGTTCAGCAGGGTGCGTTCATCACCTTCGGCAGGTGGCATAGCGCGTTCGATCGGTGGTGCGGTCCAGGTCATGAGCTGACCTTAGGGGCCTCACCAGCGCTAAACCAATGGCCGAGCGGATGCCCGCAGTGGTAGGCAGGGGCTATGTCTGTGGAGATCAAGAACTACCTCGAAGGCTTCGCCGACCGCGAGGCAGCCCTTCGGAAGATCGCTGAGATCGACGAGACTGCCTTCGGCGAGGGGTTCAGCGATGAGGAGATCGGTTCACCGATCCTCGGCGTGCTCGAAGACGACCGGACCTTTCTGGCATGGGAGGCCGACCAGGTCGTCGGCGTCTCGGCGAACTTCTCCCTCGAGGTGAGTGTCCCCGGAGGCTCGGTCCCCGCCGCGGGCGTCACCTTCATCGGTGTCCGCCCCACCCACCGGCGTCGCGGTGTCATGACCACGATGCTGGACAACCTGCACACCGACGCGCTCAGCCGGAGCGAGCCGATTGCCGCACTCTGGGCTGCCGATACGGCGATCTACCCGCGCTTCGGCTACGGCCGCGCCAGTCGGCTGCTGCGCACCGAGATCAAGCGAGCGCACGGCAGTCTGAGCAATGCTCCCGAGGACGGGTCACTCAAGCTGCGCATGCTCGACGCGGGCGACGACTTCCCGCTCACGCAGCCGATCTACTCGGCAGTCCGCGCCGCGCGAGCTGGCGTCCCTGCGATGAACGAGCGCTGGCATGCCCGGCAGACCTGGGATCCACCGTCGAGCCGCAACGGTGCCAGTGCCCTGTACACCGTCCTGGCCGAGGACGACACAGGTATTCGCGGCTTGATGCGGTACACCCTCAAGCCCGAATGGACGGCCGCCCACGACAACGGCACATTGAACATCTACCGGATGATGAGCGCCGACCCGGCAGCGCACGCTGCCCTGTGGCGATATGCCCTGACGTTCGACCTGATGGCGAAAGTGGCCTGGTTCAACGCTCCCGTCGACGATCCCATCCAGCTGTGGTTGGAGTACCCGCGGCACGCCACCCGTCAGATCGAGGATGCCCTCTACGTGCGCGTCCTAGACCTGCCATCCGCGATCGCGACACGCACCTTCAGCACCGAGTGCGACGTCGTCGTGGACGTCACCGACAGCCGCTTCACCGAGAACGCGGGCCGGTGGCGCATTGCGGGCAGTCCAAAGGGCGCAACGTGTGAGCGGACCAGGGACGCAACCGACCTGGCGCTCGACATCAGACTGATCGGAGCGGCCTACCTCGGGGACGCCTCCCTGCGCGAGTTCGCCAAAGCCGGCTGGATCGAGGAGTTCCGGCCCGGAGCGGTCGCGGCACTGGACGCCGCGCTGCGCACGGAGTCCCCGCCCTACTGCCCGTTCGTCTTCTGACGGTTACGTCTGACAGGTCGGACACCAGTAGAGGGTGCGGCCGGCTAGGTCAGCCACCCTCACCTCGGTGCGGCAGCGTCGGCACCACCGCCCCGTTCGTCGGTACACGTAGTGCGCGTCGGTTGCGCGAACGACGCGGCTCAGGTGCTCGCGGTCGGCGGGGTCGGTGGTCACGATGCGGCCGCTTCGGACGCCCGAGCGCATGAGCGTGCGTGCTTCGTCCCAGATCTCCTGCCATGTCTCTTCCGGCACGTCGACGCCGGCCCGGTAGGGGTCGAGCGCCGAGCGGAAGAGCAGCTCGGCCCGGTAGACGTTGCCGATCCCGGCTACAACGCTCTGGTCCATCAGCAGAGCAGCGATGGGTTGGCGGCTGCGAGTGATCCGGGCGAACGCCAACGAGGGGTCGGCGCCCCGCCGCAGCGGGTCGGGTCCCAGGCGCGCCAGCAGCATCTGCCGCTGGTCGCCGTCGATGAGGCGGCAGCGGGTGGGTCCGACGAGGTCGGAGTACCAGCCTTTGACGGCAACGCGCATCCGGACCGTGGGGCCGGCTGCCCGCGCCGGCTGCGCAGCGGTCCACACCTTGCCGAAGAGACCGAGGTGGACGTGGACGTAGCGGCGTCCGTCGAACTCGTAGAGCAGGTGCTTGCCGTACGCCTCGACGGCCCTTAGCTCGCGGCCGTCGAGACGGGCAGCCTCCAGAAACCGGCCTTGCGGACTGGTGACGGATACCGGTCCGCCCACGAACCGGGTGCGGTGCTGACCGGCGATCCGGTGGATGGCGTGACCCTCAGGCATGCCCTCAGCCTGCCTGATGACGGCAGGGTCAGCTCGTGGGAGGTACCTCGCCGGTGCGTTCGTACTCCGCAAGTTGTCCGATCCGCCGAATATGGCGGTCATCACCGCTGAACGGTGTCGCGAGGAAGGCCTCGATGAACGAGAGGACATCTGCCTCAGGGTGCATGCGGGCGCCGATCGAGATCACGTTGGCGTCGTTGTGCTCGCGGGCCAGAGTGGCGATCTCCTTGCTCCAGGCGAGAGCGGCCCGAACGCCGTCCACCTTGTTCGCTGCCATCTGTTCGCCATTGCCCGAGCCACCGAGGACCACCCCGAAGCTCCCAGGGTCGGCGACTACACCGGCGCCGGTCGCCAGACAGAACGGTGGGTAGTCGTCGAGGGCGTCATACTCGTACGGACCATGGTCGACCACCTCGTGGCCGCGCTCGGTCAGTGCGGCGACGAGGAACTTCTTGGTGTCGAGCCCCGCGTGGTCGCAGCCGATGTGCACCCGCATCAGGGCTGCTTTTCGCCGCGCACGCGTGCGACGAGCTTCCAGGCCAGTGGAAGCAGACCAGCCGCGGCGAGCACCTTGAGGGTGTCGGTGATGACGAACGGGTAGAGCCCGTACTCCAGGCCGGTTGCCAGATCGACATTCAGCGCACTCATCAGGACAGGTACGCCGATTGCATAGATGATCAGGCTCCCGAGGAACATCTCAGCCGTCGAGCTGAGGAAACGCCGGTCATTGCCACGACTTGATAGGTACCCGACAACCGCGGCGGCGATGATGAATCCAACGAGGTATCCCATCGTTGCCTTCGCTACGTCGTACCCCGACGCCTGGGCTGCGAACCACGGCACGCCCGCCAGCCCGGCCAGGAGGTAGAGCGCCATCGACAGTGCCCCGCGAGCGGCACCGAATGACGCCCCAACGAGCAGCACCGCGAAGGTCTGCAGCGTGTACGGAACCGGGGAGATGGACGGGATCGTGAAGGAGATCTGGGCCGCGAGCCCGGTGAGCGCCGCTCCCCCGATGACCAGGCCCGCATCGCGGGCGATGGCGACGACTCCGGATCCAGGGATCAGGTCAGCAAGGGTGCCGGGGCGCGCCAAGGTGGGATTGAGGGTGGTCACGGGGCCTCCAGGAGAACGAACGGCTGAGCGAGCGACTGTGGGGATGTACAACGCGAGGGAACGCTAGCGCACCGATGGCCCGCTGCACCCTGCGGTAACCCCGACAATCTCGGCGTCGACATTGGTAGGGACCTGACAACTCAGCGGTCGCCCAGCAAGATCCCGCCCCGTCCTGCCCAGCGCTTGCCATCTCAACTAGGTTGGACACCCCCGCCGTGCGGGGCAGTTGGCGTAGCGTTGGCGGCCGACTCACCAGCGAAGAAGGAGTGCCGAGTGCCCGGCGAGAACCTCACCCGCGACGAAGCTCGCGAGCGCGCCAGCATCCTGGTCGTCGATCGCTACGACGTTGCACTCGACCTGACCACAGGAGACGAGACCTTCCGATCGGACACCACCGTCCACTTTTCGGCCGAGCTCGGCGCCTCCAGCTTCATCGACCTCATCGCTCCCCGCGTCGAGTCGATCACTCTTAACGGCGTCGAGCTGGAGGTCAGCACCTTCGACGGCGCGCGCGTCGAGGTGACTGACCTAGCCCCGTCAAACGAGCTTCGGATCGTCGCCGACTGCGCCTACATGAACACCGGCGAGGGACTGCACCGCTTCGTCGACCCGGTCGACAAGGCCGTCTACCTCTACACCCAGTTCGAGGTGATCGACGCACGCCGAATGTTCGCCTGCTTCGACCAACCCGACCTCAAGGCCACCTACTCCTTCACGATCACAGCGCCAGATGACTGGGAGGTTGTGTCCAACTCCCCAACTCCTGAGCCAGAGACCATCACCGCCGGAATGGCGCGCTGGACGTTCGCCCCCACGCAGCGAATGTCGACCTACATCACCGCACTGGTCGCAGGCCCGTACCACGTCGTGCGTGACGAGCACCGCGGAATCCCTATGGGCATCTTCTGCCGCCGATCCCTCGCCGAGCACTTGGACGCCGCACCGATCTTCGACGTCACCAAGCGCGGCTTCGACTACTTCGAGGAGCTATTCGCGCGGCCCTACCCGTTCGAGAAGTACGACCAGCTCTTCGTCCCCGAGTTCAACGCCGGTGCAATGGAGAACGCGGGCGCTGTGACGATCCTGGAGGACTACGTCTTCCGGTCGAAGGTGACGGATGCGGCGTACGAGCGGCGCGCCGAGACCGTCCTGCACGAGCTCGCGCACATGTGGTTCGGTGACCTCGTCACCATGCGGTGGTGGGACGACCTCTGGCTCAACGAGTCGTTCGCCACGTACGCCTCGGTGATCTGCATGTCCGAGGCCACACACTGGCCGAACGCGTGGACCACGTTCGCAAATCTCGAGAAGACCTGGGCCTACCGACAGGACCAACTGCCTTCGACCCACCCCATTTCGGCCGACATCAGCGACATCGAAGATGTCGAGGTGAACTTCGACGGAATTACTTATGCCAAGGGCGCGTCTGTCCTCAAGCAGTTGGTGGCCTGGGTCGGGCGCGACGCCTTCGACGCCGGCGTTCGGTCGTACTTCGACCGGCACGCGTGGGGCAACACCGAGCTGGGCGATCTCCTGTCTGCCCTGGAGGAAACCTCCGGCCGCGACCTTTCGAGCTGGGCGAAGGAGTGGCTGGAGACCGCCGGCCTCAACACGATCCGGGCGGACTTCGGCGTCGATGACGCTGGCCGGTTCACCTCTTTCGACATCGTCCAGACGGCGCCGGATGCGCATCCCACCCTCCGGTCGCACCGCCTCGCCATCGGTCTCTACGAACACGGCGGTGACGGACTTGCCCGAACCGATCGTGTCGAGCTGGACGTCCTTGGCGAACGGACCTCCGTGCCCCAACTCGTCGGTAAGGCTCAGCCCGACCTCGTCATGGTCAACGACGACGACCTCGCCTACACCAAGATCAGGCTTGATCAGCGGTCAGCAAAGACCCTGGTCGACCACATTGGGGAGCTCACGGACAGCCTGGCCAGGGCACTCTGCTGGGCGGCCGCCTGGGACATGACGCGGGACGCCGAGATCCCGGCTCGCGACTGGGTGACTCTGGTGCGCAGTGGGCTGCCCCACGAGACCGACATCGGCGTCCTCCAGGCTGTTGTGCGTCAGGCCGTCTCGGCGCTGTACCTCTTCACTCCGACCGGTGAGCGCGAGGAGGCATTGTCCGCATTCGCCGAACACCTGCGGGAGGAGTCTGCGGCCGCCCCGGCTGGCAGCGATCGGCAGCTGGTCCTCTTCCGATTCTTTGCGAGTATTGCGCGCACTGAGAGCCAGCTCGACGTGGTCGCCAAGACGCTCGCCGACGGCCCCGCCCTCGAGGGCCTCGCTCTCGACACCGACCTGCGGTGGAGCTTGGTG
>JANLWJ010000510.1:0-2697 GCA_031364455.1 Actinomycetes bacterium
ATGAGCCACATACCCCTGCGGTCGTGACCGCCAGCGTTCTGGGCATGATCGTGGTGGCCGCACTGTGGTGGCTCTACTTCGACGTGGTGGCTCTTGCGGCAGAGCGGCGCCTCACCCAGGCGACCGGGGCCGAGCGCAACGCGTTGGCCCGAGACTCGTACAGCTACCTTCACGCGCTGATGATCTTGGGCATCGTCTTCCTCGCCCTCGGCTTGAAGAAGTCCGTCCTGAAGCTGGATGAGCCGCTGACGTTCATTCCAGCCGCCGCCCTATTCGGCGGTGTTGCGCTCTACCTTGTGGGCCACATTCTCTTCCGGCTGCGGAACATGGGGTCGGTCAACATGCAACGCACCGTCGTCGCGGTGCTCCTTGTTGCTGCGATCCCGATCGGGGTTGCCGTTCCCGCGTACATCTCGCTGACCATGCTCGTCGCCCTGCTCATTGGTCTGATCGTCTACGAGCTGTCGGCCTACCGCGAGGTGCGGCACCAGCTTCGCCACCACTAGCGCAACCGCGCGGACTGTGGGACGGGTTAGGCGGTGACGACGATCTTGCCGAAACCTTCGCCGGACGCCAGCCGCGCGATCGCGCGATCGGCCTCTGCCAGTGAGTAGGTGTGGTCGATCAGCGGCGCAAGCGTGTGCTCGGCGCAGAATGCCAGCAGCTGCTCGAGCTCGTCGCGCGTCCCCATGGTCGAGCCGATCACCGATAGCTGCAGAAAGAAGACGCGGGCCAGGTCGGCCGGGGGGTTCGGGCCGGACGTCGACCCGCACACGACGACGCGACCGCCCGGGCGCAGGGACTTCAGTGAGTGTCTCCACGTCGCCTCGCCCACCGACTCCATGACGGCGTCAACCCGCTCGGGCAACCGTGCCCCAGGCTCGAAGGCCTCGTCGGCACCGAGCTGCAACGCCTGATCACGCTTGGCTCCATCGCGACTGGTCACCCACACCCGCAGCCCCATGGCCTTGGCCAGCGGGATGAGTGCCGTTGAGACACCGCCACCTGCGCCCTGGATGAGTACGGTTTCGCCGGCCACCAGCTGTCCCCGGGTGCTCAGCATCCGGTATGCGGTGAGCCAGGCCGTCGGCAGGCACGATGCCTGCTCGAACGAGAGCGCCGCTGGCTTCGGCACCAGGTTGCGCCGCGGCACCGTGACGCGCTCGGCCAGCGTTCCGTCGTAAACCTCAGAGAGCAGCGAACGCTTGGGGTCGAAGGTTTCGTCGCCACCACCGCGAGCCGGGTCTGCGATGACGGCGTGAACAACGACCTCGTTACCGTCCTCGTCGATGCCGGAGGCATCGGTACCGAGGATCATTGGTAGCTGCTCTGCCCGCAGCCCCACGCCCTTCAGTGACCAGAGATCGTGGTGGTTCAGGGCAGTGGCCCGCACTGTGACGGTCGTCCAGGTGTCATCGGGCGGCGCTGGCTCGGCGTGGTCGCCTAGGGTGAGCCCGTTTAGCGGCTGCTCGGCATCGAAGGAGGTAGCAGTGGCGGCGAACATGGTGGACGTCCCTTCAGCAGAAGGTCGGCGTCAGGACGCCGACGCGGCGGCCAGCGAGCCGGGTGCGAGGCCGAGCTCGAGCTCGGCGGCCACCCTGGCGTGCTCGTGCATCTGTTTGCGGGTGACGCCCGGACGCTGCAGCGTCACGCGCAGGCCGAGGCCGTCCAGCAGGGACGACAGCCGGTCGGCGACGCCGCGTGGGTCTGCGGTCTCGAACTCGCCGGACGCCACGCCGTCCTGGACGACTGTCAGCAGCATCGTGGTCCACGCGGTATCGAGCTCTTCGGAGATGGTGCGGAGCGTCTCGTCGCGGAGACCGGCGCCCCAGGCGTCGATCCACAGCACCCAGGTCTGGTCGTTGCGCGAGCTGGGGACGAACTCGCGCATGACGCGGTCGAGGCGCTGCAGCGAGGTGCCGGTACCGGTGGCAAGACGTCGCGCCTTGGCGATGTCACGCTCGGCCTCGGCGCGGAGCATCTCGGTGAGAAGGACGTCCTTGGTGGCGAAGTGGTAGTGGATCAGCCCGCCGCTCACCTTGGTGGCAGCTGCGACGTCGGCGACTCGGGTATGCGAGAGGCCACGCTCGAGGACGACCTGTTTGGCCGCCTCCAGCAGCTCGGCGCGACGCTGCTCGACCTGCTCCTGGCGGCTGGTTCGTGCCGCACTTGCTCTGACCACGCGGCTAACTTAGCGGCCGACCCAGGGGTTCGGGGGGATTCTTACTGAATATTCAGTCAGTCGGCTGACGGCGGGGGGTCGACCTTCTAGACTCTCGGGCATGAATGAGCAGAGCGCTGTCGGCGGTGGCGGATCGATCTCGATCGTTGGGCTCCGAAAGGAGTTCGAGGGCGGCTCGATCGCCGTCGACGGGATCGACCTGGACATCGCGTCCGGCGAGTTCTTCTCGCTGCTGGGACCGTCAGGGTGTGGCAAGACCACGACCTTACGGATGTTGGCCGGTTTCGAGCAGCCGACGGCCGGGCAGATCCTCATCGACGGTGTGGACGTGGCGCAGACGCCACCACACAAGCGACCGGTCAACACCGTCTTCCAGAGCTACGCGCTCTTCCCGCACATGGACGTGTGGAAGAACGTCGAGTACGGCCTCCGCTGGACCGACCTCCCCAAGGCACAGCGCAAGCCCAAGGTTGACGCCACGCTCGAGCTGGTCGAGATGACCGAGTACTCCAAGC
>JANLWJ010000516.1:0-4814 GCA_031364455.1 Actinomycetes bacterium
CTCCGGCGCCGTAGATCTTGCTGAGCGTATCGGCGCGGGCTGCTGCCGTTGTGGTGCTTTCGACTGACATGTGGGGATTCCTCCTGTGCGGGTCCGTTTCACCCTAGAGGCGCACCGACCCGACGCCCTTCGGTGGTCACCCTGATCCGGCCCCGGTGTCTGACCCTGATGGTGGCTCAGGGACCGACGTCGCCGGCTCGGGGAGCGGGGGCGGGGTGCCACCCCACGCTGGGCAGAGCGAGCGGTGCGCACACCAGTCGCAGAGCCGGCTGGGGCTGGGTCGCCAGTCACCTGTCTCGGTGGCCCGGCCGATGGCAGCGGCCAGGGCGACCACCTTGCGCTCCATGGCGACCAGGTCTTCCTCGTCGGGCTCGTAGCGGATGACTTGACCGTCGCCGAGATAAAGCAACTGAAGCAGCCGTGGGACCTCACCGCGCTGCCGCCAAAGAGCCAACGCGTAGAAGCGCATCTGGAACATCGCCTTCTGCTGGAAGGCGACCGCCGGAGCGCGTCCTGTCTTGTAGTCGACGACACGCATTGCGCCGTCGGGAGCGACGTCGAGCCGGTCGACGTACCCACGGAGAACGAGGCCGCTCTGCAGCTCGACGGAGAGCCTGAGCTCACGGTCGGCAGGCTCGAGCCGGGTGGGGTCTTCGAGCCCGAAATAGGTAGCCAAGAGCGCCTCGGTGCCGTCGAGCCACTCGGTTGCGAGGGTGCCGTCGTCATCGGTGAAGTGCTCCGCGAGCTGCTCGTCGCTGGCCAGGACCTCTTTCCATACCGATGGCACCAAGGCAGTCGCGGCCTCCAGCGACCGAGCGCTTCTTGGCAGGTCGAAGAGCTGCTCGAGTACGGCGTGCACGACGGTGCCTCGCGTCGCTGCTTTGCTGGGGGGCTCCGGCAACCGGTCGACCACCCTGAAGCGGTAGAGCAGGGGACACGTCATGAAGTCGCCGGCCCGAGATGGGCTCAGCGAGCCGGCCGATGGCGGACTGACGGATGACGACATGCGTGCAGCGTAGGGGGAGGCACCGACAGGAGCCGGCGATCGGCGCGCCCCGTACAGTCAGGTGGTGACCTCAGCGCCGCCGTCCAGCCGTCAGGAGTCCGCCGAGCGGCTATCGGGGATCTCGCTCGGCAGCCCTTTCGGGGTCCCTTTGCGGCTGTCGTCTTCATGGTTCCTCGGCGCGGGCATCATCGCCTGGGTCTTCGCGCCCGTTGTCGAACGATGGCTGCTGCTCGAGTCGCCCTGGACGTATGTGGTGGGAGCCTCCTTCGCCGTCCTGCTGGGGCTGTCAGTTCTGGCTCATGAGATGGCGCATGCGGTCATGGCCCAGCACTTTGGGCTGCGGGTTCGATCGATGACGATCCACCTCATCGGCGGCGTCACTGCCATGGACGCTGAAACGCGGCGTCCATGGGTCGACTTCACGATCGCTGTCGTCGGCCCGCTGACCTCGCTGCTGGTGGGAGGACTTGCCTGGCTCGGCTACCTCGTCGCGCCGGAGGGAACCGTCTTCGCATTCGTGACATGGCAGCTGATGGCCGCCAACCTGGTGGTCGGCCTACTCAACCTGGTACCGGCGCTGCCCCTTGACGGTGGACGACTGCTGCGTGACGTGGTCTGGGCCGCGTCCGGCCGAGAGCACATCGGCACCATCGTGGCCGGGTGGACCGGCCGGGCCTTTGCCGTCCTCGTCGCGTTCCTTGCCGTGCTGCCTGTGCTCCTCGGGCGCCCCGACTTCATCTGGCTCTCCTGGGGTCTGCTCCTGGCCGGCTTCATCTGGCTTGAGGCGAGCCGATCGCTGAAGTTCGCCGGAGTGTCGCGCGCCATCACCGCGTTGAAGGTCACCGACCTCGTTCGCCCGGCAGTCTTCGTCCCTCACGACACGCCACTCGCTTCAGCCATGCAGCTCCTCACTGAAGCGGGAACGGCGCTGGTCGTCACCGACGCACATGGGGACGTGGCTGGTGTTGTCCGCCCTGAGGCAGCGCTCGCCGTGCCCGAGGAGCGGCGCCCCTGGGTACCCGTCTCGTCGGTCGCCATCACCGTTACCCACGTCGGTTCGGTGCCGCCGGACGCGTCGGGTCACGACCTCATTGAGACATTGAACGCAACCGCGGCCGCCGTACACCTCGTGGAGGACGAGCGAGGGACGGTCTACGGTGTGCTGGTCACCGCCGATGTCGAGGAAGCGCTCACTACCAGCCGACCGAAGGCGTGACGCGCCACCTGCCTTGATCGACCAGTTCCGCTAGGGAGCCCCGCTGTGCCGACGCCCGGACCGTCCGATGCTGTTGGAGGGCCGTTCGCTACCGGCGACCGGGTCCAGCTGAGCGACACCAAGGGCAAGCTGCACACCGTCACGCTGGAACCGGGCAAGCTCTTCCACACCCATAAAGGTGCGATCGCTCACGACGACCTGCTGGGGCAGCCAGAGGGTGTTGTCGTGACCTCGACCGGGAGCGTGGCGTACCTCGCCCTGCGGCCGCTGCTGTGCGACTTCGTGCTCTCGATGCCGCGGGGCGCCACGGTGGTCTACCCCAAGGACGCCGCACAGATTGTCGGGGTTGCCGACATCTTCCCAGGCGCCCGCGTTCTCGAGGCCGGAGTGGGGTCGGGGGCGCTTACCTGTTCGCTGCTTCGCGCTGTCGGCAGCCACGGTGCGGTGCACTCCTATGAACGGCGGGACGACTTCGCCGCGGTGGCGCGCAAGAACGTGGCCACCTTTTTCGGGACCGAGCCGGGGGAGTGGACGCTCACCGTTGGCGATCTTGTCGAGGCCATCGATGAGGAGCCGGTCGATCGCGTTGTGCTCGACATGCTGGCCCCCTGGGAGTGTGTTGACGCCGTCGCCCAGGTGTTGCGGCCGGGCGGAGTCATCTGCTGTTACGTCGCGACGACCACGCAGCTGTCGAACATTGTGGAGACCCTGCGCGAGCACGGCGGATTCACCGAGCCTGCCTCCAGCGAGACCCTGGTCAGGACCTGGCACGTCGAAGGACTGGCCGTCCGACCCGACCATCGGATGATCGGCCACACCGGTTTCTTGGTCACCAGCCGCCGACTCGCGCCAGGTGTGACGGCACCACAGCGGAGACGACGCCCAGCCAAGGGCTGACACCTCGACGCGGGGACCGGTCACAGACAGTGATCAGCTCGACACGCCGGAATCTGTCCAGATCTCCTCACGACCTGCCGAGGGTTAGGGTCAGAAGACGTTGTGCCGGTGACTCGGCACGGCCCGTTGGACCAGAGGCGGAGGTGCGCCATGACGCACGACGGAGCGGACGGCCCGCGCGAACTGAGCGCGCCTGACGCCGGCGACCTGCGGCGCGAAATCGCGTCGCTGCAGGAGCGCAACAACCGACTGACCGTGACTTTGCACGAGGCG
The DNA here is from genome assembly GCA_031364455.1 of Actinomycetes bacterium. Lineage (GTDB taxonomy): Bacteria > Actinomycetota > Actinomycetes > JAHEKZ01 > JAHEKZ01 > JAHEKZ01. The sequence continues at coordinate 3,393 of JANLWJ010000516.1, forward strand.
CGAGCCCAGCTGATCGCGATGAAGGATGAGATCGATCGCCTGGCACAGCCGCCATCGGGGTATGGCGTCTACCTCGAGCAGTTCGACGACGGATCAGCTGACGTGTTCACCGGCGGGCGCAAGTTGCGGGTTGCCGTGAGCCCTGAGGTCGACCATGACGAGCTGCAGCGTGGCCGTGAGGTCATGCTCAACGAGGCGATGAACATCGTGCGGGTCATGGGATTTGAGCGAGTCGGTGAGGTCGTGATGTTCAAGGAGCTCTTGGCCGATGGCGAGCGCGCTCTGGTGATCGGCCACACCGATGACGAACGCATTGTCCGGCTCGCCGAGACCCTGCGCGACGTACAGATCCGAGCCGGCGACTCGCTCATGCTCGAGCCCCGTTCCGGATATGTCTACGAGAAGATCCCCAAGGCCGAGGTCGAAGAGCTTGTTCTCGAAGAGGTGCCCGATATCGACTACGCCAGCATCGGTGGTCTGGCTGGGCAGATCGAGCTCATTCGCGATGCCGTCGAACTCCCGTATGTCCACCAGGATCTCTTCCGCGAGCATGATCTGCGCCCGCCCAAGGGCATCTTGCTCTACGGCCCACCCGGATGCGGCAAGACTCTGATCGCCAAGGCAGTGGCCAACTCGCTGGCCAAGAAGGTCGCCGAGGTCACCGGCCGGCCAGAAGGCAAGTCGTTCTTTCTCAACATCAAGGGCCCCGAGCTACTGAACAAGTACGTCGGTGAGACCGAACGGCACATCAGGTTGGTCTTCCAACGGGCTCGTGAGAAGGCTGGCGAGGGCGTGCCGGTCATCGTCTTCTTCGACGAGATGGACTCGCTCTTCCGAACCAGGGGCTCCGGTGTCAGCTCCGACGTCGAGAACACCATCGTTCCTCAGCTGCTGAGTGAGATCGACGGAGTCGAGGGGCTCGAGAACGTCATCGTGATCGGTGCATCGAACCGTGAGGACATGATCGACCCCGCGATCCTTCGCCCAGGGCGACTCGACGTCAAGATCAAGATCGAGCGGCCCGACGCCGAGGCCGCCCGCGACATCTTTACCAAGTACCTACACGCTGACCTTCCGCTGCACCCGGAGGACGTCTCCGAGCACGGCGGCGACCGGAAGGCAACAGCCGCTGCGATGATCCAGCGTGCCGTTGAGCGGATGTACTCCGAGACCGAGGAGAACCGGTTCCTCGAGGTGACCTATGCCAATGGCGACAAGGAGGTCCTCTACTTCAAGGACTTCAACTCCGGCGCGATGATCGAGAACATTGTGGCCCGTGCCAAGAAGTATGCGATCAAGGACTTCCTGGCATTCGGAACCAAAGGAATTCGCGTCCAGCACCTGCTCAACGCCTGCCTGGAGGAGTTCAGGGAGAACGAAGACCTTCCGAACACCACCAACCCCGACGACTGGGCTCGGATC
>JANLWJ010000519.1:0-3527 GCA_031364455.1 Actinomycetes bacterium
CCTGGCCATGATGGCACGGAATGCCCCCTTCGGGTCACCCATTCGGCCTAGTCCACCACCCATTGGAACCAGGGGAACTACCGACCTGGGCTAGCGCAAGCGGGTCACCGAGCCGCCCAGGGCGACCCAGAGCGACCCAGAGGGACTACGAGGCCGTCGCCCCCGCCGTCGCCCCTGCCGAAGCGCTCACGTCCACCTCAAGATGGAGGACGCCGTAGTCGTAGCCCTTACGCCGGTACACCACGCTCGGTGTCCCGGACGCGGTGTCCTGAAAGAGGAAGAAGTCGTGTCCCACCAGCTCCATCTCGTAGAGAGCCTGGTCGAGGGTCATCGCAGGTGCGCGGTGCGTCTTCTCGCGGACGATGAATGGCCCGTTGTCAACGGCGTCGTCCGATGCGTCCTCACCATCGGACGCGGCAGGCACGGCTGTGACTGCCGCAGCATGCACCCGCTCAACGAACGCACGGCCCTGGCTCCTGTGGTGGTCGTGACGGCGATCAGCGGCACGACGCAGGCGTTCGACGAGACGGCCGTACGCGATGTCGAGCGCGGCGTGCTTCTCGTCGGCGGCCGCCTCCGCCCGGATGACTGGTCCCTTGCCGTGGCAGGTGATCTCGATGCGAACGGCCTGGTCGGCCAACCTTGGGTTCGACTCCTGCGAAACCTCCACGTCGACGCGGTGGCACTTGCCGTCATACCGCTCGATCTTCGAAAGCTTCTGCGCGACGTGCTCGCGGAATCGATCTGAGACCTCTATGTGGCGTCCCCGAACGACGATCTCCATGTTCGGCCCCTTTCCAGCTCGACACCTTCACGCTATCGGAGGAGGTCCCGACGTGCGAGGGCACTTCGGGCATCAACGGCAGCGACGACCGAGACCCCGACTACCTGCCACCCAGCCGCTTCCAACGAGCGCGCGCCCTCGTCGAGGGTGGCCCCGGTGGTCATCACGTCATCGATGAGCCAGGCCGGCGCCCCAGCCATGCCCGGACGTTCCGCGCACATCGCACCCTGGACGTTCTCGCGCCGCCGTGGAGCCGACAGTCCGGCCTGGTCCTGGACATGTCGGCTCCACTGGAGCGAGGACTCCACGGGCACCCCGATCACGGCCCCCGCCGCTCGTGCCAGCCGCCGAGCATGGTCCTGCCCGCGGGACCGGGACGCGGCCCTGGTCGATGGGACGGGAACGAGTACCGGCGTCCGTTGACCAACTCCGCCGCGCTCAGCGGTCGTGGCGGCCGCAAGCAACCGTCCCAGTGGGATCGACAGCGCGAGGTGTCCTTGCTCCTTGTGGTCGAGGACAGCAGTTCGGACCGAACCGCTGTAACGGGAAGCGGCCACAACAGCCCGCTTGCCGGGGGTGACGCACCCGTGGACGTCGAGAACTGCATGAAGACATCGGTCACACCATGGCGCGCCAACCAGGCCACAGTCGAGACAGCGCCGACCGATGGTGAGATCAACGAGAGTGGCCCACAGATGCACACCTCGAATATGTGTGCATCTGCACCGGGCCGATAACGGCGAGCGCCTACCTGTGGACGGCCGACTCAGCCCGGATACGCGGGATCGCGTCCGTTCACCAGAGAAATCCACACCGAGCCCGACTCAGCCCAGATCCCGTCGCCACGAGTATCGGCAAGCACCGGCAGCCCTGGCGAGGCCGTCACCTGTGTGACGTCAACGGCCGGAGCACCAGAGATCGCAGTGACCGTGCGATTGACATCGACGAGCGTCGGCTCAAGAACCGATCCGGCTTGGGCCCCCAACACCACTAGCGAGCCGGCATCGGCCCAAGACACATCGCGCACGTCGGCCAGCGTTCGCTCGATGCGGCGGAAGGCTTCGACTGCAAGTCCCTCGGCGCCCCGGACGACGCGACCAACCAACAGCTCACCGCGTGCGTCCCGGCCGCTCCCTTTCGTGGCGACGACGGCGACGCGTGTTCCATCGACCGATACTCGGAACGCCGTCAGTCGGCCTTGGTACCCACGAACCGAGGCCGGTTCCCAGGACCCTTCCCCCTCGAGCACACTCACCCTGGGTGTTCGCCCACCAACGTCGACGGCCCAGATCCGGCCAGCCTCGTCGATGGACGCCGGCAGCAGCCGGCGCCCCGAGAGCCGCTCCTGCACGCGAGCGGAGAGGAAGGGGTTGGAGACCAGCAGGGTGCGCCTGGTCGAGTCGAGTGCGGTGATAGTGCCGCCGTCCCACGACTGGGAGGGGTCTACCAAATCGAACTGACCGGTGCCCAGTGGGCCTGCGACCGGTGTGCTTCCGTCATCGGTGATCCGCCGCACCACATCGGACCGGACGAAGATGCCGCCGAGGGCAGGTGACAACTCATCGGAGTTGTAGACCTCCCAGGTCTCACCGGTCATCACGGTCGGCGCTGACGGAAGGCTCAGCTGCGATCCCTCGACGGTGATTGCCACTCCGGTGACCGTTGAAGACAGCCCCAAGAGCGTCGTGGTGATCTGGGCAGCTGCTTGCTCGCGCTCGGTCACATCGGCGTCGAGGAACTCAGCGGACAGGTCGACTCGGGCGACGCCGTTGTCGTTGGGAACCGAGGGGACCACCAACGAGGTGCCGGCCGGGATCATCGACTCCACCGCTGGGCGCAGCCAACGGGTCGGGCCATCCAGCAAGGACTGCACCAGACTCGTGGTGCTCCCGGCTGTGTCGAGCGGAAGGTAGACGGGGTCGGGGACGAGCAGACTCCCCTCGGGGTTCATGAAGTAGATGTCGAATGCCCGATACGTGAGCGAGACCTCGATCCGGTCAAGGATCAGGCCTTGTGGCAGTTCGGTGATTCGCCACTCGTCGCCTACCCGGTCCAGCGCGATGAGCCGCTGGATGGCGACCTCACCCCTGGGCGTGAGCGCTCCGCCAGGGCTGATCCTGGCCACCTGCAGCGCCTGGAGCCGGACGCCCCCTGGCACCCGTTGGAGCCGGTAGTCGGGGCTGTCGTCGATGACCGTCACCCCAGCGTTGGCGTTCCACTCCGCGGCAGCCTCCGGCGACAGGAAGCGCCGAGCCACCTCGTGGTCATCCTCAAAACTCGCCGAGGCCTCGAGGAAGCCGGCGACGACCTCCTCTGGCGACTGCCCCGCCACCGGGTCACGCGGAAGTACCCGGACCACAGGTTCGTCGACGACTGCACGCACTTCATCGCCGCGTTCGATCGGACCGCTGGTAGGGATCTGCGAGCAGCCGGCAAGCAAGAGCGCTGCGGACGCCACCGTGACCAGCGCTGACCTAGTCATCGCCGGCCTACTCATCGGTCGCCCCGCGGCCCTGACCCTGAGAGGGCACCCCGGCCCCTACCGACAGTGGCATCCGTCGACCAGTGCTGGCATCAGCTGGCTCCAGCGGGAGTGGCGATGACTTGATCTCGATTCCCTGGGATCGGGGCAGCGTGAGCCGGAAGCTGGCGCCCTCACCTGGCGACCCCCAGGCTTGCAGCCAACCCCCGTGCAGCCGGGCGTCCTCCAGCGCAATCGGAAGCCCAAGGCCGGTGCCCCCGA
>JANLWJ010000556.1:0-5851 GCA_031364455.1 Actinomycetes bacterium
AGAGAAACGTCTTCGGTGCCACATAGTCGAGATTCGAACGCGTAACATCCCCGTCTTGCAAATAGACGGTCATCTGGTCGGATGCCGTCGATGCCGCGATCGCCCCCGCAGTCGTGACGCAGGGCCCCTCACCAGTCGCGGGCAGACGATAGTTGAACCTCAAGCAGCCGTTGGCGGCCGCTCCACCCGCGACAGCGAGGTTTCCCCGGAAGACAACCGTTCCACCCTGGAAGACCGTGGTCGCTCGTACCTGATAGGTGGGACAGTCGACGAACGTCATCTTTGAGTCGTCGTAGGTGATTGGAGCTGTCACCGTGCAGGCACCCCCAGAAACGGTGCGCCAATTGGCCGGGTCGGCATCGACCAGGGCGCGGGTGAATGTCGTCTTGTTGTACCGACCACGGAGGAGCTCGATGTAGTCCGAGCGCGCGTAGGGACAGGGCGCTGAAAGCGGCGCCGATGTGGCCGAGCTGCAGTGATACTCCCAGTCCCAGTACTTGCGAGTGATCCGCATGAAGGCGGTCGGTCGCGGACAAATACCAAGGCTCGTCAAAGGGTCAGCGCCCTCCGCGCAGAGGTCGGCCGAGTTTGCCGCCTTTGAATACGGGCTCGCGACCGTCAGGATCATGCCCTGCGCGCCGTCGCTCCCATTGAGTGCGTGAATCCTGGCGCCATTGCCGTTCCTCATCGCTACGTATTGGTTGCTGTTAGAGCAACCTGGTGATGGCCCGCCAACTGTCCCGGTGCTGTCCATAGCCATGCGCCCCGGAATGATCCCGTTGTTCGCGACCTCGATAAGGCTGCCGACGCCGTTGGCATACAGCGCTTGGCAACCGGACTGGTCAAGCACTACCAGCGGCATCTCAAGATTGATGTTGCCCCTGACCTCTGCCCGGGCGACGCTGGAGTTACTTGTCGCCGACCCAGTGAACCCGCCAATCGTGGCGAAGGCGAAGTCACGATCACGTCCAACGGTGACCCCGAGTCGGCCGCACGGATCTGTCCCGTCGATCGAGACATCCAACGGCTGGACGTAACTCGTAGAGCCACTGACGTTCGGGGTCGTCATTAACGAATGAGCATCAGGAACCGGCCACGTAATCGTGACCTCCCACGGGCCGGCCGGCCCCGACACAACCCGCACATCGGTGGGGCAGTTCACGAAGTCCGATGGAAACTGAGCCAACGGGCATTGCGTGGTTGCCCCAGGTGCTCCGAGATTGAGCTTCAGGTAGTTCCACGCCTCGGCGCAGGCTGCGTTCGCGTTCGCACTGCCGACCACGGCGTTGAGCTTGATTGCACCAGCCGTCGCTGCCGAATCTGCGGCCAACTTCTCCATCCGACGATCTTCACGCATCGAACTCAGATCGACGACAACCGCAACAGTCATCACGATGACCACGACGACGATGGCATAGAGGATGGCAAAGGCACCCACCTCACGGTGCTGCGGGATTCGAGTCACGACAGGGCCACGGCCTCATAGTGACTCGTGCTCTTTCCCATCACCTGAATTCTTGCCGCCCCCAACACGTAGTTGAAGTCGGCTGGCTGGCTGGCTGAGACCTGCACGTAGTCTCCGTTCGCAACTGCCATGCCCGGGCAGATTCCGTTCGAATACGCCGCCGTGACGGCGCCAGAGGCATCGGCGGTGAAGATCCCATGCCTTGCCGGAGTGATCGTCGATGGGAACTTGTTGGTCGGTGAGTAAATTGCGACACAAACCACCGAACCGGCCTGCGCAGTCGTGGACGAGCCGAGGTTGCTCGCATCAAAGGCTCGCTCAGCGACGGTCGCGATCCAGGCGTCCGTCGACCCTCCCCCCGCCTGGATGCTGAGGGTTGCAGCAAAACGCGCCGACTCCTGAGCCCCATGGGTAACGTTTAGCCAGGAATGAAAGGTGAATCCAGCACTGATCATTCCGAAGACGAGCATCGCGAAGAGCGGAAGGAGCAGGGCGAATTCAACTGCGGCCGCACCCGCCTCACGGCGGGCAGAGACCCGCATGTGCAGCGCCTGTCGACGACCCATGCGTGCTCCCGTGACGGCTCATCCCCGAGCGTGCTGAGTCTCCGCCACTCTCACCCGATCGGTGGAAGGATGAGTGAAGGTCACCCATTCGGGCTAGCCGCAAACCCGGGCAGAGTGGTGCTAATCGGTCCGACGACGCAGGGTGCCGGCTCCGAGAGCCAGCCCAACTGCCATGAACAGCGCAACGACTCCCACGTTGAGCCAGAAGTCACTGGACATCGAGGCCGACGTCATCACCTCGGTCATGGCGTCGACGGCATACGACATGGGGAGCACGTTCGATAGCAGTCGCAGAGCCGTCGGTAGCTCATCGCGCGGAACGATGATTCCGCACAAGAGCAGCTGCGGAAGGATGAGCGCCGGCATGAACTGCACGGCCTGAAACTCTGTCTTCGCAAAAGCGCTGACGAAAAGTCCCAGGGCTGTACCCAGCAGCGCGTCCACCACAGCCACGACGATCAGCGCCCAGGTGGGCCCCGCAACGTCCAAGCCGAAGACCCCCACCGAGAGCCCCGACACCACCAACGCCTGGACGACGCCGAGAAGCCCAAAGGCCAGGGCGTAGCCGAGGACGAAGTCCGCCTTGGCGATGGGCATCGACAGCAGCCGCTCGAGCGTGCCTGACTCGCGTTCGCGCAGTGTCGCTACCGACGTCGTCAGGAACATGACGATTAGCGGGAAGATGCCGAGCAGGGGTGCGCCGTACTGGTTGAAGTCCGCGTCGGAGAGCATCCACGCAAGCAAGCCCATCAGCACACATGGGACGACGAGAATCAGCGCAACGGTTCGGTGATCGTGCTGAAGCTGCTGGACCACCCGACGCGCCGTGACCACCGTGCGTGTGGCAGTCATGGCTTCCCCTCAACGAGTGAGAGAAATGCCGACTCGATGTCGTCGGTGCCGGTGGCCGCGAGGATGCCAGCGACGCTGTCGTGTGCGAGCAGGCGCCCATCGCGCATCAGCATCAAGTCGTCGCAGCGGGATGCCTCATCCATGACGTGGCTCGAGATCAGCAGCGTGAGACCTTTCGCGGCCAGCTCGCCGAACATCTGCCAGAGGTCGCGCCGCAGAACCGGGTCGAGGCCGACGGTCGGCTCGTCGAGTACCAAGACTTCGGGCGTTCCCAACAGGGCAACGGCGAGTGAGACGCGGGACCGCTCGCCGCCGGAGAGGCGTCCGACCCGATCACCTTCCCGTCCATCGAGGCCAACCTCGTGGATCACGCGATCGACGTCGTTGGCAGGTGCACCGAGAATCCTGGCGAAGTAGCTGACGTTCTGCGCCACCGTGAGGTCGGAGTAGACGGACGCATCCTGCGTCACGTAGGCGACCCGGCTCCGCAGTTCCGGTGTGCCAGCAGGCAAACCCAGCACGGTCACCGTGCCACCCGCAACCTGCTGGACGCCGACGATCGAGCGGATGAGCGTGGTCTTCCCCGACCCGCTCGGTCCCAGCAGGCCGGTCACGCGACCGGCAGCCACCTGCGCGTTGAGGCCGGGCAGCACGGTGACCCCGCCTCGCACGACCTGAAGCTCCTGACAGATAACCGCAGAAGACCCAGCCGTCATCGCGGTTCCACCTCAACGGGTGGCTTCGCGATCCCAGTGGCGAGGTTGAGCCGGGTGAAAGCAAGCGCCTCGGCGAGATCGGTCTCTCGTTCTTCACGCGTGGTGGATCGACGCGTGTTGACCTCGAGAACGACATGACCAGCGTAGTCAATGTCGGCGAGGTGCTCCAGGATCTCGACGCAGGGCTGCGTACCACGTCCCGGCACTAGGTGTTCATCCTTGGCGGCGCCAGACCCGTCCCCGAGGTGGACGTGGGCCAAGCGGTCTCCCAGCCTGCGAGCCATTGCCATCGCATCGTCGCCGGCGACGGACGTGTGCGACAGATCGAGAGTGACGGAGGTGTAGTCCTCGTCGGTGGGGTTGTGGTCTGGGATGTAGGCCTGGATCTCGCGGTTACGCGCCCGCCACGGGAACATGTTCTCCACCGCGAACCGCACGTCAGTCTCGTCGTTCATCGCGGCAACACCGGCAACAAATCCCTTCGCGTACTCGCGTTGCCAGCGAAAGGGCGGATGCACCACGACCACCGATGCACCAAGCTGTTCAGCTGTACGTTGCGCAGTCTGGAGCTTGCCCCACGGTTCGCTTCCCCATACGCGCTGAGTGATGAGCAGACAGGGCGCATGGATCGCCACGATCGGCAGCTCGTGGTAGTCCGACAACCGCTGCAGCGCAGACACGTCCTGACTGACGAGGTCAGTGGAGACCATGACCTCGATCCCGTCGTACCCGAGGCGGGCCGCCATCTCGAACGCCGTCGCTGTCGTCTCGGGGTAGACCGAGGCCGTCGACAGTGCGACGCGGGCCCGAGGCACGTGGACGGTCTCGTCTGGGGTCGGCATCGTCATTGCCCCATCCAGTCGAGACGCCGCAGGATCACGCCCTCGCGCAGGGCCCAAGGGCAGATCTCCAACGTCTCGGCCCCCACCGCGTCCATCACCAGCTCGGCCACGATCGCTCCGGCGAGCAGCTGAGGTGCCCGGCCCGGCGAGATCCCGGGAAGCTCGGCCCGCTGTTCGGCCGACATCCGAGCCAACCGCGGTACCCAGTCGGCCAGTTTGTCACGGTGCAGACGGCGTTGGACGTAGGTGCCGGCCGAGCTCGGCGCGGCGCCGGTCAGCCGTGCCAGCTGTTTGAAGGTCTTCGACGTTCCAACAACATGCGAGGCGCTGCCGGTGACTTCCAGAACAGCGCTCTGCTCGGCGAGCATCTGACGCACGTGCTTGCGCAGGTGTTTCACCTCACCGGACGTCGGTGGGTCGCCCTCCAAAAACTCACGGGTTAGGCGTCCGGCACCGAGGGGAAGTGAGAAGGCGGCGTCCGGCTCCTCGGTGTTACCGATCCCGACCTCTAATGACCCGCCCCCGATGTCGAGCACGAGCACCCGGCCGCTGGACCAGCCAAACCATCGTCGAACCGCGAGGAACGTGAGTCTGGCCTCCTCGGCGCCGGACAGGACTTCGAGGTCGACACCTGTCGCGCTCCGAACCGACTTCAGCACCTGGTCGCCATTGGATGCCTCACGGATTGCAGAGGTCGCGAAGGCGAGCATTTCCTCGGCGCCGACCTGCTCAGCGATCTTTGCCGCTTCCCCGACGAACGCGGTCAGCGCGACTACACCCGCCTCGGCAATACCGCCATCGTCACGGAGAAACTCAGCGAGCCGCAGCTCGGTCTTGTACGAGTACGCCGAGCGAGGCGCAGCCCCGTGATGGGCGTCCACGATCAGCAGGTGCACGGTGTTCGACCCAACGTCCAGGACCCCCAGCCGCACTCCCTCGCCCCTTCCGACATCCATGCCGCTGACGCTACCTGCACCGTTGGGCCCTACGCTGACCCCGTGCCTGAAGTGAACCTCAACTTTCCACGTGCCTGGGTCGATTTCACCGACCCCGTTGACGCCGATCAGGTCTTCCGCTGCGACCTCACCTGGCTGACGAGCAACTGGACGTGCATCTTCGGTTCGGGTTGCAAGGGCATCTACGCCGACCGGCCCGACGACGGCTGCTGCACCCTGGGTGCCCACTTCTCCGACAAGGCTGACGAGAAGCGGGTCAAGAAGTGGGCCAAAGAGCTTGGCCCTGATGACTGGCAGTACTACGGCGCCGAGAAGATCACCGAGAAGGACGAGGAAGGCGGACGCAAGACCCGCGTCGTCGACGGTGGCTGCGTCTTCTTGAACCGTCCCGGCTTCCCTTCAGGCGCCGGATGTTCGCTGCACAAGCTAGCCATCGACCGCGGCGTTAGCATCG
>JANLWJ010000031.1:0-2848 GCA_031364455.1 Actinomycetes bacterium
AAAGATTCGTAACGAAGCCGCTCTCGACGGGCTCTATGTGGTCCGCAGCAGTGTCGATAAGCAGCGGATGGACTCCGAGCAGGTCGTTGAAACCTACAAGAGTCTCGCGAAAGTCGAGCGTGCGTTTCGTTGTATGAAAACGGTCGATCTGTCACTGCGTCCACTTTATCATCGCCACGAAGATCGCATTCGGTCACACGTCTTTATCTGCATGTTGGCTTACTATGTCGAGTGGCACATGCGAGAAAAGCTGCGTCCAGTGCTGTTCGCGGACGATGACCAAGAGTCAGCCACCGCGGCTCGTGAATCGATCGTTGCTCCGGCGCAACGATCGGAATCAGCCCAACGCAAAGACGCCACTCGCCGCACGCACGACGACTATCCCTTACAAAGCTTTCGCGACATCCTCGCGGATCTCGGCACGCTCTGTCGCAATCGAATTCGCATCTCCGAGTTCGATTCCGAATTCGACAAACTGACCCTGGCCACACCTTATCAACAGCACCTCCTCAACCTCCTGGGGATCACGACCTAATCCCAACCGATCTGATTGTTCCAGAATCCGCGCATTTCAAATTCGGCCCTTTTTGCCAATTGACTCGGCAAATACCGCCTCAAATCAAAACGTTGACGCAAAAACGTGATTCAAGTTAGGACTAGGGCTGGGTGGTTCAACGTGAACTCAGGCAAACAGACGCACGCGGTGGGTGAACTAGCTGGTAATCCATTCGGAATTCACGACATCCACGGCAACGTCCAAGAGTGGGTGCAGGACTGGTGGGAGCCGGCCTATTACAGCCGATTCCAAGAAAGGCCCGCGATTGACCCCAGCGGTCCAACTTCAGGTTCACTGAAACTGTTCCGGGGCGGCCACTGGTATCACCTCGCCGCCCACTGCCGGTCTGCGGGTCGTCACGCCTTCGACCTGTCAACCCGTCGCTACTACCTTGGATTTCGAGCGGCGTTGACGGTCGATGCCGTGAAAGCGGCAACGGGCACCACCCCCGTTTCCAGCAAGTCGCCCGTGATCGGTGCGCCACATGCACTCCCTGCCAATTAGCAACTCGACCTATCCGCGCTGGTCGATGGCGTTGTCGACGAGGTGCTCGTTTCGACCAACGCTCGATACGACGCCGACGTTAGGACCCCCGATCGCTTTATCCCTGAAGCAAAGACGTGGGGCTTGTAGGACTGTGATGAAGGGGGGGCGACGTCCTCACCGACTCCTCCGGCAACAACCGTCACAGCAGGATTCGCGGCGCCAAGAAGATCCGCGCGGATCAAACGGCTAATCAAACCGGTGCTTTGCAAAGTTGGCCGAAAGACGCACCGCCGTTCGCTCCTGGCGGAAATGTCTCAATCAATTCCAGACACACAGATTTGGATCGATTCACAGCGAGTCGGCCGCCAATGACGGCAGGCGTGCCATGGTTTTCGCGAACAATTATCGGAGTTCGGCAGAGCGGATTTGAGGCGGAACTTGAGCGATAGCGCAAGACAAGTCGAGCAGCGAACCCGGCGACGGAACTAGTTCGCTTTGACGTATCAGGGTGCCGTACAAGATTGCGGAAACAGCAAGCCGGCCTGGAGGATGGCCTGAAGGATGATGGACGTCACGTGAAGACCTACCGGCAGGGGCGGACGCCATACAATGAACGTTGCCTGGCACGCTCGGCAAGCCGGGTCGCATGGCCGACGGCACGGTGAAACCCGCTATCGAATTTCTCGATCGCCTGGCACCAGAAGTTCGGAGCAATTCCCCATTGCCGCAGCAACTGGTCAATTTGGTCCGGTGGTGGTCGCGACGGGACCTCCCCGGTCCGCGATAACGGGGCGAGTTCGGACAATCGGGTGCTGTTGATAGGAAAGGTCGCCTTTCGTTCTGGAAAGTCAAGCCACAAGCGCCCGAACGGAAACGAAGTAACGGCCGAACTACGCATTGGACACGGAGCGACGGTCCACGCGAGTTGATAGATTGATTCCTTGGTTGGCCGCCGCCCGGTCAACGCAATACGTTTCACAATACGTTTTACGTTGACGTTCATCGCGACCAATGGCGACTAAATTCCGAGAGGCCCTCGAGTGGCTGGAGCCAAGTTGTGCTTTGACGTCGCATCACCAATCACCTAAAATGACTTTCAGCCGCACGTTCAGTTCTGGAGCCCGGATGGAGGTTATGGTATGCGATTAACTGCTGTGTACATGCCAGTGCCCGAAGGTTACATCGGCTTTGTGGAAGAATTGCCCGGTGCGAATACGCAAGGAGCAACTCTGGAGGAGGCGCGTGAGAATCTCAAGGAGGCGGTGCAGTTGGTCCTCGAGGCGAATCGCGAACTGGCGGAGCGGTCCCTGGTCGGTCAGGACGTGTCACGAGAGCCATTTGACTTATCAACGTCATGAAACGTCAGGAATTGATTCGCCATGTCGAATCGCATGGATGCCTGTTGCTTCGGGAAGGTGGCAAGCACGGCGTTTATTTCAACCCTGCGAACAATCAAACGACAGCGATTCCTCGCCATCGTGAAATCAATGATTTCCTGGCCAGAAAGATTTGCCGAGACCTAGGGATTCCAGAGCCGTAATCGGCGAGCAAAAAGGGGCAAGTACGAATGGCACTTGAACTTCCGTAACATGTTTAGGCCGCACGTGTCTTGTATTCGTTTCGTGGATTGGTCATCTTGCGGTATGGTTTTGGACGACGCTTCTTGACGCGAGGTTCGAATCGGTCGGGGCGATTGCCGACGATGTGCGAGATCAATTCCAGACACACAGATTTGGATCGATTCATAGTGAGTCGGCAGCCAATGACGGCAGGCTTGCCATGGTTTTCGCGCACAATTATCGGCGT
>JANLWJ010000048.1:0-2425 GCA_031364455.1 Actinomycetes bacterium
GTTGACCCCAAGCCCGACCTTGGCGGCTTGATGGCAGACAACGTCGATGCTGTCCAAGGCCGCCTCAGCCGTCATCGGGTCGGTGACGTCCCCAGTGATCACGTCGACCGCTGGCGTGTGCGGGAGCGCCAGGGCGCGATCGAGTACCCGGACCTCGTGTCCACCTTTGATGGCGGTCAGAACGATCTTGCGGCCGATGAAGCCGTGGCCGCCGGTGACAAGGATCCGCATGCTTTGACTCTAGCCACGCTGCATCGGTCGGAGCTGAACCGCAGTGCCGAAGGGTAGCCTCGTCGGAATGAGACCACCTGGACGTCCTGATGCTCGATTTGTTGGCAACGGCGTCAAAGCGCTGATCGCTTCGTTGGTGGGCGGGCTGCTTGTGGTGGGGTTTTGGAGTGGCGCTTCGGCGTCCGGCCCAGGCGGTGAGCAGGTGGCGGCGTCGAGGGAGGTGTTGCTGCAGAAGCCTAGTCCGGCATCCCTGCGACCGAAGATGACCACCAAGCTGATCCCGTTTCACCACAAACGCAAGATGCAGATGGCACGGTACTCCAAGCGCCACTACGGGAAGCGTCAGTACCACCTTAACAAGCCGCGCGTGATCGTCGAGCACTACACCGATGGTCCGTCGATGTTGAGTGCTTGGTGGACGATGGCGAACAACACCAAGAATCTCGGCGAGTCTCCCGGCGTGTGCACTCATTTCATCATCGACCAACGAGGCCGCATCTACCGTACGGTCCCACTCGAACTTCGGTGCCGCCACACGATCGGGCTCAACCAGACGGCGATCGGGATCGAGCATGTCGGCTCGTCCGATCACCAGGTGATGAGCCGTGACCGGCAGCGGAAGGCGTCGTTCGATCTCACTCTGTGGCTGATGGCGAAGTACAACATTGCCGCACGCAACATTATCGGCCACGGCGAGAGTCTGCTAAGCCCGCTGCGCTACGAGCGGTACAAGTCGTGGAAGTGCATGACCCACACCGACTTCTCGCACCACACCATGCACAGGTACCGGAAGCAGATGCGGCAGAAAGCTCGGGCCCACAAGGTGCGGGTGGGTCGCAAGCCACACTGGGTTGATATCGGATGCTGAATCGCGGCGCGCGAGTAGCTAGGGTGTGCCGTCGGGGACTTTGGCCGGCACCTTGATGGGGCCATGCAACTCCGCATCCCCGTACTCGACGAAGTAGCGGGCGCCCGCCAGTTCCTCGGCAACGTAGTCGGGTAGGCCGACCCCAGGCAGGCTGATGTTCGTTCCAGCAAACTCCAGTGTCTGCGGCAGGCCGTCGGCTCCGATGGTGACCAGAACTCGAGTGGTGCTGTCCTCGAAGCGGTTCGCGAAACCGAGGCCGCCGAGATGGCTGGTCAGGTCAAGCACGTCAAGCGCCGACGAGGTTTGAATGGTTCCGCTGATCGTCAAGGTGTCGCCGAGGGCGGAGCCGGTGGAAGCTTCGGTCTGAAGGAGCATCCTGAGGTCGGGTGGTGTGCGGAGGTCCTTCTTGGTGACACCCTCGCGCACGCCGTAGCCGGGAACGAGGACCCAGGGAGGAAGCTGCGATGATCCCGGCAGGTTGAGGTAGGACGTATTCACGTAAGGACCTTCCGGGGTGGACCCCACGTAGATCAACTCGATGGTCTGGTCGCCTGGGGAATCGATGGTGCGGCCCTTCGGTCGATCGAAGGTGGTCGTCGTCGTCCACACCAGCGGCTTCTTGGTCCAGGCGCCCGAGCGGGTGATCTTGGTGATCTTGTCATCGATCACATTCTCGCCTTGGGACTCGAACCCGATAGAGCCCTCTTTGTCGATAGCGGCGATGGCGTCGTCGAGAGCGGCCTGGGCTTCATCTTGGCTCAGCGACGCGTCCCCGCCACCTGTATCACCCGATGAAGAGGGATCAACGCCGCCGGACGATGAGCCAGCAGTCGGGCTCCCGGAAAGGGGGCTGCTCGTCGGCGAGGTCGCTGCCGGATCGGTCGAGTCAGTGCAGCCGGCGACAGCAATCGCGGTAAGCAACAGGAGCACCGCTAAGCCGTGGCGCCTCATGAGTCCCCCCCGTTTCCGAGGACTTGACGCTATCACCGGCTGCATCGTTCACCGGGCGAAAACGACCTAGTGGCCGCCGCCGGCGGTGCAGGGGCAGCCTTCGTGGCGTCCGCGAAGCTGGTCGTGGCTCAGCCGACCCTGTCCCTTCTGGACGATCTTCTTGGCAGCGGCCGCTGACTCCATCGACCGCGCTACTGCCCGCCCGGAGGGCGACGCGAGCTCGAAGGTGGGCTCACCGGCGAGCATGGTCAGCTGCGGGACGGCGTCCTTGATCTGCGACACCGGGCAGGTGGCGATGTCGATGTCGAGCAACACGAGGTCGGCCTGCTTGCCGACCTCGAGCGTTCCGGTGCTCTTCTCCTGGTGGAGTTGGTA
>JANLWJ010000051.1:0-11458 GCA_031364455.1 Actinomycetes bacterium
ACCACGACAACCTTTGGCGTCGCACGCAGGGTCTCAACGGCGCTCGCCAAGTGAGCAGCTCGGTCGCCCAGGTTCGACCCGAGCCCCAAGGCCGCGCGCACCGGAGTGGTCACCTGCCGCGCACCACCGTGACGGAAACATCGGCAAAGGGAACGCCGACGGGCGCCTCGGGCTTGTGCACCGTGACCTGGACAGCGACGACCCGGTCGTGCGTCAGAACCTGCTCTGCGACAAGTACGGCCACTGTCTCGATCAAATCTCGCGGCTCACCCTGCACGATGGCCACTGCTTCGTTCGCCAGCACCGCGTAGTCGATCGTCATTGCGAGATCGTCAGCGGCCGCGGCGTCCGAGACATCTGTCTGAACCTGCAGATCGACGATGAACGGCTGTCCCTTCGCGCGCTCCTCAGGCTGGACGCCGTGGTACCCGTAGGCCTCGATCCCCCGCACGACTATTCGGTCCGGACTCACGCGTCGTCACCTGGCCCAGAATCACCCATCACCGGCGAGGCGTGATGCAGCCACATCCGCCACTGACCGCTGACGCGGACGAACGCGTTTGTGGCAACGGCATGGCTTGAGGTGAACGGGTCAGGTCCACCGGTTGGGCGGATGATGATCTCGGTACAGCTGACCGTGGCTACTTCGCCCTGCACCACACTCTCGACATCGGTGACGATGAACTGCATGTCGTCGGCGTTGGCCATGATCAGCGCCCACGACCTCAGCACTGCCTCGATCCCACGGATGGTTCCCCCTCCGGGATGGATGCACTTGGCCATGGCGCCATCGGGCTCACCGACCCATAGCGCGGCCATCCGATCGAGGTCGCCCGCCTCAAAGGCGGCATAGAGCTCCTCGTTAGCGGCTACGACGCGAGCCATGTCGTTGCTCACCTCAACCCACCGTCCACGCCTGAGCAACACGCACAGCGTCGACGTTGCCACGCGCGTCATGCACACGAACACACCAGGCACCGGCCGCAGCCGCCAATGCGGTGACCGCCAACGTTGCATCATCGCGCTCGTCGACCGGCCGGAGGCCCTGCTCGTCGCCCAGCAGCTCGCCGAGGAAGCGCTTTCGCGACGCACCTACTAACAGCGGCTGGCCAACTTCGACAAGCTCATCGAGCCCCTGGAGCAGCGCCCAGTTGTGTTCTGCTTCTTTGGCGAAGCCGAGGCCCGGATCGAGCACGACTCGATCAGCAGAGACACCGGCACCGATGGCGGTCTCTAGGCGTGCCCGCAGCTCAGCGGTGACCTCACGCACCACGCCGGTCGAGTATTCGGCGCGCAAATGCATCTGCGCGCTGTGTCCCCGCCAGTGCATCAGAACCACCGGGACCAACGCATCCGCGACGAACGGCAACATGGCATCGTCGGCAAACCCGCCTGACACGTCGTTCACCAGGACAGCACCTGCCTCGACAGCAGCTTCGGCCACTGCGGCGCGCATGGTGTCAATGGAGACAGCAACACCCTCTGCCGTCAGTTCGCGGATCACCGGCATGACCCGGTTCAGCTCCTCGGTAACGGCGATCCGCTCAGCTCCCGGACGCGTCGACTCACCCCCGACATCGATGAGGTCCGCACCTAGTCGCGCCTGGTGCAGTCCGCGCTCAACCGCACTGTCGACGTCAAGGAACTGGCCACCATCGGAGAACGAGTCGGGCGTCACGTTCAGGACAGCCATCACCACGGTGCGATCGGCCGACGCCAAGGACGTCGGCAGCCCGGCGGGGACACGAAGTGAGGGCATGCTGTGAGCCTAGAGGACCGCTCGGATGTGGCCGCGCCCTCAGCGGGAGTCGAGGATGAGGCTCATCGCCTCGGCGCGGGTAGCGGTGTCACGTAGCTGACCCCGCACTGCGGAGGTCACTGTGCGCGCACCAGGCTTGCGGACACCGCGCATCGACATGCAGAGGTGCTCGCACTCCAGTACGACAATCACGCCCTGGGGCTCAAGAATCGCGAGCAACGAGTCGGCGATCTGGGTGGTGAGCCGCTCCTGCACCTGCGGGCGCTTGGCGTAGACGTCGACAAGCCGCGCCAGCTTGGAGAGCCCGGTGATGTGACCCTGTTCGCTAGGGATGTAGCCGACATGGGCCACGCCATGGAAGGGCACGAGGTGGTGCTCGCAGAGCGAGTACACCTCAATATCCTTGACCAGCACCATCTCGTCGTGGCCGAGGTCGAAGGTCGTGGTGAGGACATCCTCGGCGCGCAGACGCAAGCCGGCCAACGTCTCGGCATACATCCTGGCCACTCGCCCTGGAGTCTCGCGGAGCCCTTCCCGCTCAGGGTTCTCGCCGATGGCGATCAGCAGCTCACGGACAGCGGCGGCAGCCCGGTCATGGTCAAAAGGTGCTGTCACTACGTCATCTCTGGACAAGCTGATGGGATCAATCACCGGCGCTACTCGCCGGCCTCGGTCTGGCCGCCGACCGACCCACCGGATGCCGGGACATCATCGGTAGCCGATCCATTGGGTGAACTGCTCGCTCCATGACCGTTCTCGCCGGCAAGTTCTTTACGACTGCGCACCGGGCCCCGGTCGGAGACCGGACGGTCGGCCGACGAGAGCCAGATCTCGCGGTAGTCACGCTTGCGGAGATCGCTGAAGATCTCTGCAACCTCTTTCTGGTCGAGCGTCTCGCGGTCAAGGAGCTCGACGACGAGGCGATCGAGGACGTCACGATTCTCACTGAGAATCTCGTAGGCCTCCTGGTGTGCCGTCTCGAGGAACGTGCGGACCTCGCCGGCGATGACCTCAGCCATCTGCTCGGAGTAGTCGCGTTTGTGGCCCATGTCGCGTCCGAGGAAGATCTCGCCCTCACCTTCGCCGAGGCGCACGGCTCCCACCTTGTCGCTCATGCCGTACTGCATGACCATGGCGCGGGCCAGCTGAGTGGCCTTCTCGATGTCGTTCGACGCCCCGGTTGTCGGGTCATGGAAGACCATCTCTTCGGCAGCGCGTCCACCGAGCATGTAGGCGAGTTTGTCGAGCATCTCGTTGCGCGTTGTGGAGTACTTGTCCTCCGTGGGGAGCACCATCGTGTAACCAAGTGCGCGTCCGCGAGGCAGGATCGTCACCTTGTGCACCGGGTCGGTGTTGTTCAACGCCGCCGCAACCAGTGCGTGCCCACCCTCGTGGTAGGCGGTGATCTTCGTCTCCTTCTCGTTCATCAGCCGGGTGCGCTTCTGGGGGCCGGCAACGACTCGGTCGATCGCCTCATCGAGGGCTGCGTCATCGACCAGCGTCCTCCCCTCACGCGCAGTCAGCAGGGCCGCTTCGTTCAGCACGTTCGCGAGGTCGGCACCGGTGAAGCCCGGTGTGCGCCGAGCGACCGCGACGAGGTCGACGTCCTCGGCCAACGGCTTTCCCTTGGCGTGGACTTCCAGGATCTGCTGTCGCCCGGCCAGGTCAGGACGCTCGACAGCGATCTGTCGGTCAAACCGGCCTGGACGCAACAGGGCCGGGTCAAGGATGTCGGGGCGGTTGGTGGCTGCGATCAAGATGACGCCGCCCTGGACGTCGAAACCGTCCATCTCGACGAGCAGCTGGTTGAGGGTCTGCTCGCGCTCGTCGTGGCCGCCGCCGAGTCCGGCGCCGCGGTGCCGTCCGACTGCGTCGATCTCGTCGACGAAGACGATCGCGGGGGCGTTGGCCTTTGCCTGCTCGAAGAGATCGCGAACACGCGAGGCACCGACACCGACGAACATCTCGACGAAGTCAGATCCGGAGATCGAGTAGAAGGGGACGCCCGCCTCGCCGGCGACGGCGCGAGCCAACAGCGTCTTACCCGTTCCGGGCGCACCGTAGAGGAGGACGCCCTTGGGGATCTTGGCCCCGACCGCCTGGAACCTGGCGGGGTCCTGGAGGAAGTCCTTGATCTCCTCAAGTTCTTCGACGGCCTCGTCGGCACCTGCCACGTCAGCGAACGTGGTCTTGGGCATGTCCTTGTTGACCATCTTGGCCTTGGACTTGCCGAAGTTCATGACCCGCGAACCGCCGCCCTGCATCTGAGTCATGAAGAAGAAGAGCAGTCCGAGGATCAAGATGATCGGACCGAAGGTGAACAGCAGCGTGATGAGCCAACCTTGCGTCGGCACCTCGGAAATCTGGCCGTCCGGCGGTGGCACATCCTGCACCAGCTCGGCGAGGAGATCCCCCTGCTGGGCGATGTAGTTCGCCTTGATCTTGTCGCCGTTCTCGAGGTCGACCCGGATCTCTTGGTCGCGGTCGACCAAGGTGACCTCGGCAGCGTCGCCGCCTTGAATCGCGGCGATGACCTCGGAGGTGTCCCTCTCCTCGTAGCCCCCAGCGGCCGTCATGACCTGGGCCAGGACCAGGGCGAGCATGACGACGATCACGATCCAGAAGATCGGGCCGCGGACGATGCGCTTGATGTTCATGGCGGGGGCGCAGGCGCCCTGGACCTCCTGCTACCGGGGGAAGACGTGGGAGTTCGACGGTACACCGCCACCCTCAGGCATGCGCGAACAGGAAGGCCCCACGGCCCTGGGTTCGCCACCAGCGATCAGCCGCCAGGGCGGTAGACGTGGCGAGCGAGGCTGCCAACGAACGGCAGGGAGCGGTACTTCTCGGCGTAGTCGAGGCCGTAGCCGACGACGAACTCAGGCGGGATGTCGAACCCTACGTACTTGACGGGGGCCTGGCCAGCCTTGCTCTGATGGCCCCTTTGGGTGTCCGGCTTACGCAGCAGTGTGCAGACCTCAAGGGACGCCGGGCCGCGCGATGAGAGGTTGCGCAGCAGCCACGAGAGGGTGAGTCCGGAATCGACGATGTCCTCGACCACGAGCACGTGCCGGTCGGTGAGGTCGGCGTCGAGGTCCTTGATGATGCGCACCACGCCGCTCGAGCGAGTGCCCGACCCGTACGACGACACCGCCATCCAGTCCATCTCAACAGTGGTGTGCAGTGCTCTGGCGAGATCGGCCATCACCATGACGGCGCCCTTGAGGACGCCAACCAGGAGGAGCTCGCGCCCGGCGTAGTCGCGGTCGATCTCGGCCGCGAGCTCGCGCAGCCGAGCCTGGATCTGGTCAGCGTCGATCAGTACAGCGGCGAGGTCGTCACCCATGTCATTGGCGTCCACAGTTGCCTTCCTGCTACCGGCGCTCAGCCGCTGCCTGCGGCGCGAGTTGGAGCCTGCCACAGTCCCGGGTCGCCCGGACACCGCCCGGCAGGTGCACCGGCCCCTGCCCCCTCCACCGAGTGACGAGCGCATCGGCGTCCGCGAGGTGGGAGGCCCTCAGGTCACCCCCCGGTACACCGGAGTCCAAAGCCTCAGCGCGCAAGACGCGGCGGCGCACCGCAGCAGGGGCTGCGGCCAGCACATCAACGTCGAGCGCCCGCAGGCCCTCGTCATCGATGCACCGCGCCGCAGCCCGCACCTCGTCGGCCCACTGCTCAAGCGCAGCATCGTCCTCGCGAAGAAGGACCGCCGTGCGCGCCAAGGCGTCAGGGACACCTGGGCCCAGCTCGCGTTCGATGCCCGGCATCACCTGTTGACGGATCCGCACCCGAGTGAAAGCTTCATCGTCGTTGTGCGGGTCGTCCCAGATCGGCACGCCTTCAGCGACACAGGCCGCGCGCGTCGTCGCTCGATCTACGTCGAGCAGCGGTCGCCGATAGCGCCCCCGTATCGGTGCCATGCCGCTCATTGACCGCGCTCCGGACCCGCGAGCCAGTCCGAGCAGCACCGACTCGGCCTGGTCGTCACGGGTGTGCCCGAGCAGTACTGCGACAGCACCGATCTCATCCGCAACAGAGTCGATGGCCGCGTACCTGGCCGTGCGGGCAGCGGCCTCAGGGCCACCCTCCGTTCCCACCTCGACAGCGCGAACACGAACAGGGTCGAAGCCCATCTCGGCGAGCACACCTGCGGTCCGTTGCGCCGTGACCTCTGATCCCTGCTGAAGTTGATGGTCGACGACCGCAGCCGCACATCGCCACGGGGCCGAGCGCGACTCGAAGGCGGTAGCTGCGGCCAGAGCCATCGAGTCTGCGCCCCCGCTGGCAGCCACAAGTACCAGCGAGTCCGGGGGGACGTCGCCCAGGGCTGCCCGCACCGCATGTCGCACCTGCGCCACAGCAGGGTGCGGACCAGTCATGACGGGGTCGCCACCCGCGCGATCCACTGCTCCGGTGCGTGCAGCTCGTCGCGCGTTGGCAAGTGGTCGGGCGACTGCCAGATCTGGTTGAAGCCGTCCATGCCGACGTCATCGACGATGGCCCTCACGAAGGCGGCGCCGTCTCGATACTGCGCCAGCTTCGCCTCCATGCCCAGAAGCCGCCGAACAAAGGCCTCGGTGGCTTTCGGGTTCGCCCGTCGCTCCGACATCCGCAGCCGCAACACGTCGACCGTGGGGATCACGTCGGGACCAACTGCATCCATCATTACGTCAGCGTGGCCTTCGAGCAGTGACATGACAGCGGTCAAGCGACCGAGCAGCTCACGGTCATCGTCTGACATCGACTCCTCCAGCGCCTTGACAACGTCAAGTCCGCGCAGGGCGCCGATCACGGCGGCAAAGACTTGCTGCAGCCGCTTCCCGAGGTCACCCGGCTCAGCCGTTAGGCCATCGAGAGAGGAGAGGATCTGCTCGCGGAGCCACGGCCCGAGCCAGGGCACCGCCGTGAACTGGACGCGGTGCGTCTCCTCGTGCAGACAGACCCAGAGACGGAAGTCGGAGCCGTTGACACCCAGCCGTTGCTCGACGTCGACGATGTTCGGCGCCACGAGCAACAACTTTGGCTCGGCATCGGGTGCGGTGAAGAGCTCGTACTGCCCGAGCACGCGCGAGGACAAGAAGCCCAACGCGGCACCGATCTCGGCGCCTGCCACACGTGAGCCTACGGCGCCAACGGTGGTGTCCCGACGAAGTCGCTGCGTCAGCGGCTCGAGCAGGGTCGCGAATGAGGCAGCGTTGGCATCCACCCAGCGGGTCCGGTCGACGACCCGGACCGCGTCCGGCGCTGCGTCTGCATGCAGACCGGTGAGGTCGCGAACCACGTCGACCGCTCGCTCGGCCCCTAGTCGCAGCTCTTCGACGGCCGCCCTGGCTCCCTCACGGCCGATCGTTGGCCCGCTGCCGCCGACCCGGCGAGCGACTGCGCGGGCCAGGCCCCAGTCGACGGCGGGTGCTTCGGTCATCACCCCACCGTACGGGGCGCCGTCAACGCCGCCAGTCGCAAGAGGCCAGGAGGGCCGCCGCATCGTCGAGCGCGGCCCGAGCCGCCTCCGTGTCGACGACCTCGTCAGCGACGAAGGCGTACGCCACCAGTCCGCCACCACAGGTGGTCACGACGCCGGCTTCGGCTGAGATGCCGGTGAGGGTGCCGGTCTTGGCGCGTACTACGCCAGCCCCATCCCTCGACTCCCCGACCACGAACCGGTCGGCCAACGTGCCGTCGAATCCAGCGACAGCAAGACCAGAAAGGATCGATGCCAGTCGTGGTTCGGAACTGGCCGCATGCAGCGCCTCCACCAGCGACTGCGACGGCAGCGTGTCGTCGCGCGACAGCCCACTGGCGTCGTAGATGTCGGAGCCGGCTAGATCGACCCCACGCGCCTCGGCGGCCAACCGAATGGCTTCCGCGGCTCCCGAGAAGCTCGCGGGCTGACCGGCACCATGGGCCGCCACCCGCCCCAGCGACTCCGCAAGCTGGTTGTCGCTGTCCCGCAGCATCCGTTCAACCAGATCGCCCATCGGCGCCGAGCTGACTTCGCCAACGACGTCGGCTCCGTCGAAGGCATCCGGAGCGTTCACTGGTCGTGCGCGGTCCTTGACCGTGAGACCAGCCTCCTCCAGCAGCTGCCCGAACCGGAAGGCAGCACCGGCATCTGGCTCCAGCCAACGAGCGTCAGAACCGGGGTCGATCCGACCCTGGTCGACCATCAGTGCGGTGACTGGCCCGATCACACCCGAGCTGACATACGTCTGCTCCCACCCGGGCGAGACAGATGGGCCGGTGAAGTAGGACGAGTCATAGCGGAGCCGAACACTGACCGGCCCACCGTTGGCACCGATCACCTTCTTGGCGGTGACCGTCGCCAGCTCGGTCAGCGACGCTGCACTGCTCCCCCGTTCGGGGTCGGTCTCCAGGGTGGCGTCACCGCCGCCCACCAGGATCACGGTGCCCGATGCAGAGTTCCACAGAGCTTGGGTCGACAAGCGCTGGTCGGCCGGAACGGCGTCCAGTACCGCCGCGGCAGTCCACAGCTTCAGGGTGGACGCCGGCGTGGCCAACTCGTCGCCATCGAGGTCGACCCAGGGGGAGGCTGGCTCGGCAAGTGGTGCAACGAACCCGTGGACGGAAGTACCAAGGGCATCAGCTTGCAGCGCCTGCTCCACCTTTCGGAGCACCCGGGGGTCAGCCACAACCGGCCCTGGCTTGACGACAGCGGGAACGGCCGCGGCGGCGTCCGGAAGCGCTGGCACGGCCACCGGAGGGGGTGGCAACAGCACTTCGGCCTCGGTGAAGATGACCCCGGTCGCATCGAGCACAACCACCAAGAGGGTGACCACCGACAGGGCGCCGATGACCCACCAGCGGGCTCGCCGCATCCAGACCCCCTCGTGGTGGGTAGGTGAGAGTGCGGGACACTTAAGAGTCACGCGGAAGCGACCCTAAGCCACTGCAACGACTATCTAGAAGGGACCGTCGTGGAGTTCGACGTCTTCATCGAGATCCCGCAAGGCCACCGCAACAAGTACGAGCTCGACAAGGAGACCGGTCGGATCCGCCTCGACCGGATGCTCTTCACTTCGACTCGGTACCCGGCCGACTACGGCTTCATCGAGAACACGCTAGGCCTCGACGGTGACCCACTGGATGCCCTCGTCCTGCTCGACGAGCCGACCTTCCCCGGCTGCGTGATCATGTGCCGCGCCATCGGCATGTTCCGGATGACCGACGAGGCTGGCGGCGACGACAAGGTCATCTGCGTCCCCGCCCGCGACCCGCGCAAAGAGCACCTTCGCGACATCCACCACATGCCCGAGTTCGACAAGCTCGAGATCCAGCACTTCTTCGAGGTCTACAAGGACCTCGAGCCGGGCAAGTCAGTCGAAGGCGCCAGCTGGGAAGGTCGCTCGGAGACCGAGAAAGAAATCCAGGCGTCCTTCAAGCGCTACGTCCCATAGGCCCGTGGTCGAACGTGGTCGGTGGCTGCAGCAGTTGTGCACAGCCGCTGTGGACGAACCTGGGGACGCGTTGGGGACGCAAGCGTGGCGATCTGTGGATAACCTGGGGGTAGGAAAACTTCTCAAGATTCATCGCGAGAACGCTTGCGCGTCCTGGTGATGCAGGCGTAGAACTCTCCCACGACGCCGTGAGGCGTACCCGGTCCGAAGGGCAACCAGAGGATCGATCCGGAGGGGCAACTCACCGGATCAGGTCAGCGGGTAACTGCTGGACGAGTTGGACTGCAGGGGCAACCCACGCAGACCTTCTTGCGGGGAAGCGCAGCGATGTCGGGCTCGGCTCCGGCCGGGTCGTCGACCCTCGGGTCGACAGGGCCAGCCCTCGGGCCGGTCCATGGTTCGCCTCCGGGTGAACCACAGAAGGCCCCTCCAATGCCTAGTTGGAGGGGCCTTTCTGCGTCTGGTCGCCATTCTGCGCGAAGCCGTCCGCGATCACCTGCAGCGACACGGCACTGGCGCCACGCGTCGCAGCTACGAGAGTTAGCCCCGGATTCGGTGCCGGAGAGGGCTCAATTCCGGGGCCAACTCTCGTAGCGAGGAGGGAGCGGCTTTCGGGCGATCACAAGGCCGGCCGGCGGGACCCACAGCTGCACCTCAGGTCTGGACGCGAGCCGCCTCCACCTCGCTGCCGCGGCGTCAGGGGTGAGGCGCATCTCGCGGTCGATCCACCTGAACACCTTCATCCCGAGCTCGTCTTCGAACCACTGGTGCCTGACCCGCTCTTCCCACAGCGGATTCTCAACCCAGCGTTCTCGGTCGTACTTGCCTCGTCCGTCCGCTTCACCCGTGAGCCCGAGTCCCTTCCAGTAGTCGTCCGGTCGGAACACCTCACCCTGGAACTTGAACGTCAGGTTGCACTCTGGTCGGGGGACGCCACGAACGAGCAACTCCCCGCGCCCTCGTGACTCCACGGCGGACTCTGCGAATGGGTCAGCCCAACCGATGGCTTGGCGAGCCTTGGAAGCGCCAGCTATCCGTCCTCGCCGCTGAAGGATCGCCAGCATCAAGTCTCGTCGCGCACCACGACGCAGAGCTGCGTCAAGTGTGACGAGCGCCTGCGGGATGGGCAGGTCGACGGCCACATCCACCGCGGTCCGCTCGATCGTGGTCACCGCGATCCCGTTCACAGTCACGACGTCCTCCGTCGACAGCGCCGTGCACACCGTTCGCAGTCCGCGTGGGCGATGCGACCGCGGGGGTCGGATCACCTCGGGGTGGGCGGGTATGTCCGACACGGGTAGGCCCCACACCATCGCCCCCGTTCTGAGGCCGGCCGCCGCGTCAACAGTGATCTGAGACGCCAGGCACATGAGGTGGTCGCTGCGGAGCTTGGCCCAATAGTCATCGCCAGCTGTGCCAGGAAGTCGGTAGCAGCCACGCGTCACCCGTATCAACTGGCCATCGCGAACGAGGCGCTCCAGCTTCCCCGTCGACAGGCCCCAGGCATGGAGCTGCCCGGTTGTGGCTCCGCCACCGAGGTCGAAGATTCGGGAGCGGACGCGGGGAGGGAGGTGGATCGGCATTCGGACACCGTGCCCGAGCAGTGGACGTGTGACGGCTGATATAGGTGTCCCCTGTGGACGTCGCACGGTTCCGCACCCTGGGGACGAACGCGCCGCTGTTAATCGCGGCGAGTTGCTGGGGATCGCGAGCGCCAGCTACGAGAGTTAGCCCCGGAATCGGGCTCGATTCGGGCCTGAATCCGGGGCTAACTCTCGTATGGACACTTCAGCTGCACGCGGTCGAGTTGCCGCAGGAGTTACGAGACCGTGCGCATGAGGTCGTCGATCGACCCGCCCAAGACTGCGAACTTCTCGGTGTAGCAGACACCGGAGTTGAAGCAGGGCTTGCCGTCGGAGTCGGCCTGCGACGCGTCGCTGTAGCGGTACCCCAGGTTGGTAAAGGTCGTCACGATGTACCGACGGCCATCTTGACCCTCAAGCGCCTTGACGATGCCGGCATCCGAGCCGTAGTTCTCGGTCAGGCCAGTCTTGTGCAGGAACTTCACCTGCGCGGTGTCATTGCACGGTCGCACGTCGTATCCGTACGGGATGCCGTGCACCGTGACGGTGCCGTCGTTGGGATCGATCCACCGGCCGGGAACCTTCGCTGGCATCCCCTGAACGGGATACGTGGCTCCACACCAGTTGGTCGTCGAGAGAACCTCATTGAACCCCTGCTGACCAAGTAGATCGCGTAGCTGGGCCTGGTAGTCAGGGCCAAG
>JANLWJ010000058.1:0-3888 GCA_031364455.1 Actinomycetes bacterium
AGCAAGTCGCGGCCGCTACGCATCCGTTCGCCGGTTGTCTGGAAGTGCCCCTGGTTCCTGCGGCGCGGCTGTGGTGACCAGGTAGTGGGTGCCGTCGACGCTCGGCGTCACACTGAGTAGGCCCGCCACCATGCCAACCAGGTACAGCAAGCCCTCGGGCACACTCGGCAAGTGACATTGCTCGGTCGAGCAAGGAGACTGACCTGATGACGGTAAACCTGCGGGTCATCGATCTGACGCGGCCGTTGGACGAGACGTCGTCCCTCTGGCCGGGGATCCCCCCGATGGTTGTCGAGTCGACAGAAACCGTCGAGCGGGACGGATCCTTCTCTCGCCGGGTGACGCTCGACGAGCACAGTGGCACGCACTTCGATGCTCCGAGTCACTTCGTTGAGGGCGCAGCCCACGTCGCCGACGTTCCCGCGAGTCAGCTGGTTCGACCGCTGCACGTCGTCGACTTCACCGGCCGGTCGAAGGACGACCCGGATGCTGAACTGACCGTGAGCGATCTCGGGGAGCACGAAGTAGTCCACGGGTCGATTGAGGCCGGATCAGTCGTTTTCCTTCGTACGGACTGGCCAGCATTGTCGGGGACCGAGCCATTGCGTTTCCCGGGGTTCGGTGTTGAGGCCGCGACCTTGTTGGCTGAGCGCGGAGTGGTCGGGCTCGGCACGGACACCCTGGGAATCGATCCCGGATTCGCCGCCGAGTTTCCCGTGCACCGCGACATCACACTGCCCCGAGGCATTTGGCACGTCGAGAACCTGACGAACCTGGGCGCAGTTCCGCCTTCGGGTGCGTGGGCCGTGGTGGGTGTGCCGCGAATGGCTGGCGCATCTGGGTTCCCGGCCCGCGTGATGGCGATCGTCCCCGAAGGTCAGTGATCTGCTGTCAATCCGCGGGGAGCACAGCGGCGACGGCGGCTAGGGCGCACGCGCCGTCCTGGGCGCCGGTTCCGCCGCTGACGCCGAGCGCCCCGGCGAGTACACCTGCGGAGAAGATCGGAAGCCCCCCGGCGTAGACGATGATCCGCCCACCTTCGGTAGACGTCACCCCCCAGTCACCACCGCCGGGCTGAGACGACTCGTGCAGGTCGCCCGAGGGCATCTGCCACAGGGCGGAGGTATACGCCTTGTCGGCCGCGAGCCGCATGGCTCCGAGTGGAGCGTCGTCCATCCGGGCGGACGCGACCACGTTCCCCGCAGCGTCTGAGACTGCGACTGCCACCGGGACACTCGCGGAAGCGCCATTGGCCAATGCGGCCTCGACCAGGCGCAGAGCGGTTGCGAGGGTGATCTGGGGGCGCTTTATGAAGGCTTCGGTCACGGGATGCTCCAAGTGCTGGTGGCTGTGGCCAGAAGGGTACCGAGCGGTGCACTTGGGGCCCTCGGCGATGGTCAACGAATCCGCAGGGTCGACTCGGATTCAGCCGGCGCTGCGTTCAGCCGCGAATCGCCTGGGGACCAAAGCCACTGCACCGAAATACGGGGCGGGTGTACGTTCCGGCGTAGTCGATCTCTCGGCTCTGCTCCAAACGTCGCCAGCCACCGGGTGCGGATGAGCGACGCTGCACCTGCGGTCCACAAGAAGGGATAGCAATACTTCGGATGGGATCGTTGACGATCGAGGGCTACGCGAGCCAACTCAGTTACGTTGCCGGGGAATCGCTGACACTGTGCTGTTCGACGAATGCGCGCCAGTTCTCGGTCGAGATCGCCAGGGTGGGCGGTACCCGGGAGATTGTCTGGAACGGCAACGCGGTTACCGGCAAGTTGCATCCAACGCCGGAGCACGCCTCGGAGCGTGGCTGTGACTGGCCGGCGTCGGTCCGGTTGACGGTGCCCGACCACTGGCGGTCCGGCTACTACGAGGTGGTGCTGCGTGCAGTCGACGAGGCAACCGGGCATAGTGAAGAGTCGCTTGCCTTCTTTGTGGTCCGACACTCGGGATCGGTCCAACCCAAGGCACCGATCCTGTTGGTTCTGTCGACGAACACCTACAACGCCTACAACGACTGGGGTGGGCCGAGTCTCTACACCGGGGCCGTGCGGGCGTCATTCCATCGCCCGATGGCCAAGGGATTCCTGCGTAAGCCCGAGCCGTACCTGCGGTACCCGAACCTGGACGACGTCAACGACCCCGAGCACGAGCGATTCCGTTCCTGGGCCGATCTGCATGGCCTGGCACGCTGGTCGGGATCGTCGGGTTGGTATCAGTGGGAACGACTCTTCGTGCAGTGGGCCGAGCGAGCCGGCTATGGCATCGACGTTGCGGTGAACTCCGACCTCGAGCAGCACCCAGAGATCGTTGATGGGTATCCGATGCTGGTCAGCGTCGGACATGACGAGTACTGGTCCTGGGGGATGCGTGACACCGCGGAGTCGTTCGTCGAGCGCGGGGGCAACATCGTCTTCCTGTCCGGAAACTCGGTCTGCTGGCAGGTCAGGTTCGAAGACGACGGACGCACGATGGTTTCGTACAAGGGCGACCCCGAGGCTGACCCGCTGTACGGAACGGAACAGCAGCATCTCGTCTCGACGCTCTGGTGTTCCCAGACCGTTGGACGACCGGAGAACCACCTCACCGGACTGAGCTTCTCGCGCGGGGGCTACATCCGGATGGGTAACGCGGTTCCCAGGGCATCAGGTGGTTACACCGCCATGCGTCCGGACCACTGGGTCTTCTCCGGGACGGACGTGCACTACGGGGACCTCTTCGGAGCCAAGGACTCAGCCGTGGTCTATGAAGTCGACGGTTGCGAGTTCACCATCTCGCCCGAGGATGGGCTTCCCGTTCCGACTGGCGGGGATGGAACGCCGGAAGACTTCACCATTCTGGCGACCGCGCCGGCCCGGCTCTGGGCCTTTGACGAGCTTCCATCCCGCTACCGATCGAGTGAGAGCGGCGACTTGGAGGAGACCGCAGCGGCAGTGTTTGGTGAGGCCACCCCGGAGAACATCGCGCGGTTGGCCCACAACCATGCGGTGATGGGCCTCTACACAAGAGGAGGGACAGTGTTCAACTCAGGAACGACCGACTGGGTCTACGGACTGGCCGGGCACGACCCCGTGATCACCCAGGCCACCCGTAACCTGCTCGACACCCTTTCGCGTGACGAGGTCGGAAGTGAGTGACACTCCACTGCTACCGGTTCTAAGGGTGCATGGCTCGCACCGAGAGGTTGGCCAACAGGTCGGCGAGGCGTGTGCGGATGCTGTGCAGGCCGCAGTGAAGTTCGAGCCGGATTCGGTACCACGCGACGGCCGGACCATGGCCGAACAGTTGGCCTTGGCAGCGGAGTACCGAGAGTTCACCGCCCAGCGGTTGCCATACCTGGTGGAGGAGCTCGACGGTGTCGCAGAAGCGGCTGGTGTAGACCCGGTACGCGTCTTTGCGGCCTCCATCGAGGAGATCTGGTCCTCCGACGAAGGTCCCTCTCAGGAATCTGGCGGTTTGGCGTTCGGGAGCGAGCGTGGCCGCTGCAGTGACTTGGTTGCCGGCCCCCCGGCGACCGTGGGAGGTCGCGTCCTCATCGCCCACAACAACGACCTCGACGCCAGCGTTGAGCCGAATCTCACCGCTATCGACTGGAACGTCGATGGCGAGTCACCGATGTTCACCATTGGCGTCGGCCCGTGGATCAGCGTGGGATGGAACGCCGCCGGCATAGTGCTCAGTGGCAACGAACTGGCTCCCAACGACAACCGCCTGGGTATTCCTCGCCTGTTGCTCGTCCGGGAGGAGCTGCGCCATACGACAATTGCCGGCGCGACGAGTGCTGCCTTGCACCCGGATCGCGCCTCGGCCTACAACACCATCTTTGCCGACCGTAATGGCGAGGTGGTCAACATCGAAGGTTCGGCAACGGCCTCGGCAACGATGACGCTG